>NZ_JBHSBY010000146.1:0-206847 GCF_042650905.1 Pedobacter jamesrossensis
ATTCTAAAGATAGTTCTCGGCTGAAGATGGCCTCCCTTAATTTTTCGATAATTAAAAATGAGGTTTTTTTTTGACATTAACTAATTGGTTATAAGTTAAATATAATAAAATAAACCCATAAAAACAAGTCAAATAGTTGATAATCAAATATTTAAATACTTAACTTAATGACATTGCGCGTGCGCCAGCGAAAGCAGATTACTTAAATCCCTCCGTTTTTCACTACGGCAACTGTTACCATCAACTGCCCAACATGGCGCATGGTGTGTTCAGCCGCATGAACCAGCAAACCTATAACGGTTGAAGGCAGACCTGCACGACCGATTCCACGAAAATCTGCTAATGTAGTTTCATCGGTAACTTTGAGTTGCTCTAAAGCGTTATTTACCTGATTATTAAAACGGCTAACTAAATCCTCAACGGAATATCCATCAAGCGAATCTTTGCCCTCTTCTGCTAATTGTTCAAATTGGAACTCTGAAAGCTTTTCTGACCTGGCATAGGTAAAAACTCTATCGAGCACACCACTTAAATGTTGTAGATGAAAACCTGTTGATGCCATTCCGGCAGGGCGTAACCAGAGTAATTCAACAGGAAATCCTTCCATATAATCGTTAATTTCTTCTCGGGCTTGGAGTAGCGCATGTGCAACAGGCTGTAATAAAGCTATAATTTCAGGCAATGGGCCGCGTTGCCAAACTTCTAATTTTTGCGACATATATCTTCAATTTTCTCTAAGATATAAATCATTTTAGCCAAAAATTAATGTAAGTGAGAATATCAGCAGTAACCATACAACAAGGCATAAAACAAATAAAGGTCTTGCTGTCAACTTACTTTTCTTTGCGCCCGCTATACTGGATAATCCAAATATGAATTCTAAAGCTAACTCTATCATATCAATGTTTTTAACCTAAGATATTAAAAACGAACAAGTTGTTACAAAAGCATTATCTTTTTACGATTGTCTCATTTCATCCCTTACTTTGTCTTAATCTAACCTATCTCGATTGATAAGCTTAACTTAAATTTGTTTAATATGCTGATAACCGATAATTTACGAAAAGTGTCGGGATGAACTATTAATTCAAATTGCTTAGATTATATCTTCATCAATCTAAAATTAATCATTAACTAATGAACAGATTGTTCTACCCAATAACTATTTTTATGTTAGTAGAATCGCTATTATTTTTATGGTCGACACCAGTGAATGCACAACAAAACAATAATACCGAAAAGTCGATAAAAGCTGGCTATGCCCCTATTAATGGCATTAAAATGTATTATGAAATCCATGGAGAAGGCAATATTCCGCTCGTTTTGATTCATGGCGGTGGTTCTACTATCGAAACCTCTTTTGGCAACTTATTGCCATTACTTTCAGATTATGGAAAAATCATTGCTGTTGAGCTTCAGGCACATGGACGAACAAGCGATAGAAATGCTCCGGAAACATTTGAGCAAGATGCAGATGATGTAGTCGCTTTACTAAAGTACCTTAAAATAGATTCTGCAAACATTTTGGGTTTCAGCAACGGAGGCACAACAACTATGCAAATTGCGATAAGACATCCTGAAATAGTAAATAAAATCGTTGTAATCTCAGCAAATTATAAACGAGTAGGTTTAATTGCCGGTTTTTTTGAAGGTATGCAACCTGCAAAAATAGATAACATGCCGCAGCCTTTAAAGAGCGCTTTTTTAAAATTAACACCAGATGAAGGCAAGCTTCAAACTATGTTTGAAAAGGACAAAAACCGAATGCTAAACTTTAAAGATTATACCGACAAAGATATTAGCTCAATTAAAGCTGATGCTTTGCTAATTGTTGCCCAAAATGATGTTATAACTATAGAACATACTTTGCAGATGGCTAAACTCATCCCAAGTGCACAACTGGTTGTTTTGCCTGGCAATCATGGTTCCTTTATAGGGGAGGCATGCACAATTGAAAAAAATAGTCAAACACCTAAAGCAACTGCAATTTTAATTACTGATTTTTTAAAAGATAAAGCAAAAGTACATTAACCTTCAATTTAATGCTTTTTATAGTAGAAGTTAGCTACTTTACGGTTACACTTTTCACCAAATAGCCTTTTGCCCTATTACTTGGATCGTGTATTACGGTAGCATTTATAATCACATTTGCAGCATATTGATAATCGGTTTGAAATTTTGGAATAAGCAACAACAAATCTTCAAGTTGCTTTTTCACCGCATCATTCTCTGGTCTTAATACATAATTTCCATATTCAAAAACCTGATTCCTATACGCAAAGGCAATGTTGCTTCCAAATAGACTATTATATTTTAATGAAATTGTGAAGAGCTCCGCATTATTAGATAGTGTTTTACTCAATACTTTTTCAAAAATAAACCAATTATCAGGCCCGTCTTGAGGCGGCTCTTTGGGGTAATAAGCTTTAGCGCTTACTTTATAGGTATAACCCAATTCGCGTTCACTAAATCCTTCCAAATAGGTGGTTATCTTTTCATTTTTTGGCAATAAATATATTCTTTGATTACCTGTTTCTTCATAATGATCAACAAATAACTCCACAATCTGCCCATTTTTTGGGTTTACAGCCTCTTTTGAACAACCAAAAGACAGGAGCATAAGAAATAAAATAGGTAGATAGCGCATAATTTAGTCTATATTAAGGTTTATACTTCACAAAACGATAGATATGTGAAAAATGCTACATCATAAAGCTAGAAATAAAGTTTTATTGCTTTAAAAAATCAATTGCGCCATCAAAAAGTTACGTAGTTAAGTAATTGTTAATCATGGTTTAAATTATATTTGCTTATAGCACCAACATTTGGTATCTAACACTTATGTTGCGTTCCCTATTCCTAAACCCAAACCACAAATTATTCTTTATGATTAAAAATTTTTACGCTTTAGCCATTGTTGCCATTTTATCTACCTCGGATAAATTATTGGCTCAAACTACGCCAGCCGTTAACCGAACGCAAAGCAATGCACCTGCAACAAGTATTTCGACCTTTACTAAAGATTTTAAAAAATCTGAAGGCTATTTTAATTTCTATTATGATGAAAAAACCGGAAAAGTATTTTTAGAAATTAGCCAGTTCGATAAAGATTTTCTTTATTTCAGTTCATTAACTGATGGTGCGGGCAGAAATGCTGAGCGTGGGGGTGCTTCAACAAATGTTGCTCGTTTTATCAAAGTTGGCCCGAAAGTTTTTCTTTTAGAACCCAACCTTGCGTATCGGGCTGGGAATGGCAATCCTGATGAGATTAAAACGGTTGAAGGTTCTTTTGCTAAATCTATAATTTGGGGTTTCGCTCCTGTTGCTATTGAAGGTGATAAAACCTTAATAGATCTTACTCCTTTTATTATCCGGGATAGTCAAAATATTGGCGGAACCATCGGAGCACCCGCTTCTTCTGGAGGCGCAGGAGGAAGAGGTGCCGCAACCGGAGGAAGCACTTACCGTGTAGATGAAACCAGGTCTGCTGTTTATCTTCCAAACACAAAAAACTTTCCTAAAAACTCAGAATTTGAAGCCATGCTAACTTTTACTGGCGGAGCGCCAAGTGGTAGAGGAAATATTGCTCCCGATGCAAATGCTGTTACGGTAAGAATGCATCAATCTTTTGTTGAATTACCTGATGGAAATTTCAAGCAGCGCAAATTCGATCCTCGTTCTAGTTATCAACTTTTTAGTTATACCGATTTTTCTGCTCCAATGTCTGAACCATTGGTTAAGCGTTTTACACGCAGACATCGTTTAGAGAAAAAAGACCCGAATGCTAAAATTAGCGAGGCTGTAGAACCGATTGTGTATTATATAGATCGTGGCGCTCCTGCTTCTATTAAGAAGGCTTTAATAGAAGGTGGCGCTTTCTGGAACGAAGCCTTTGAAGCTGCCGGCTATAAAAATGCCTTTCAGGTTAAAGAATTACCTGAAGGTGCAGACCCGATGGATATTCGTTACAATGTAGTTAACTGGATTACCAGAGCTGGAAGTCCGAGGGCATTTTCTTATGGTTCGTCTTATAGCGATCCGAGAACGGGCGAAATTATAAAAGGTGTAGTAACTTTAGGTTCCGATCGTCATCGTCAAGATTATTTAATTGCCGAGGGCTTATTGCAGCCTTACACAGACGGAAAGCCAGTTAGTAAAGTAATGGAAGAAATGGCCATTTCGAGAATACGGCAATTATCGGCTCATGAAATTGGGCATACGCTTGGCTTAAATCACAATTTTGCAGCTAGTATGAAAGAGCGTGCTTCGGTTATGGATTATCCCTTCCCACGCATCAAGCAAAAAGCAGATGGTAGCATCGATTTATCTGATGCTTATGCAAAAGGAATTGGAAGCTGGGATAAAAGAGCCATAATGTGGGGTTACAGCGATTTCCCTAAAGGAGTTGATGAAAGTGCTGAACTGGATAAAATCATGAATGAAACCTTAAAACAAGGCTTTCAGTATATTCCTGATATTGGCGGCTATACGCACCCTAATGCAAATCAATGGGAAGATGGCGAAAATACAATTACAGAACTTAATAGATTGATGAAAATCCGCAGACAAGTTTTGGATAACTTCTCTGAGAAAGCAATTGTAAAAGATGCACCAATGGCAACCATCGAAGAAGTTTTAGTGCCAATTTATTTATTGCATCGATACGAAATAGAAGCCGTTGCGAAAAATATAGGAGGTCTTTATTTTACCCACTCAGTAAAAAATGATGGTCAAAAACCTACAAAAATGGTTGAACCTGCACAACAATGGGCTGCATTTGATGCTTTAGTTGCTACAATTAGCCCAGATGCTTTGGCTTTGCCAGAAAGTTTAATACAAAAAATACCTCCTCGCCCATCCGGGTACCCTGCTTCCACAGAAACTTTCAGCGGTTATACCGGCCCAACTTTCGACCCAATTGCAACAGCCGAAGCTGCAGCAAATGAAACTATTTCTTCTCTTTTAAATCCAGAGCGGGCATCTCGTTTAGTAGAATATAATTCAAGAGATTCTGAACAACCAGGTTTGATGGCGGTTATTGAAAAATTGATAAGTAAAACTTGGAAAGCAGCTCCTGTTAATGGATATAAAGGCCAATTACAAGTTATGGTTAATAATTTAACCTTAAAGTACCTGCTGCAACTTGCAGCAAATGAAAAAGCTTCAGAGAGCGTTCGCGGTGAAGCGCTATTAGAAATTTCTGAACTAAAATCATGGATGAGTGGAAAACTTCGTGATTCAGAATCTAAACAAAAAGCAAACATTCTTTATGGTTTATCTCAAATAAAAGATTTTGAAGAATCGCCAGCTAAATTCCAACCCGCACCAGCACAGGTAATGCCGCCGGGTGCACCAATTGGTATGGGTGGCATGGATTTTATTGATGATTGGAAATAAAAATTAGGTACAAGCTAAAAAGCATCAATCAGTAATGGTTGATGCTTTTTTAGTTAATTACCCCAAAAGACTGTTTCTAAATTAACATTTTAAGCGCCACTTCCTTTTCAATTAGTATAAATTTGTAGAACTAACAAAACACATTTATGTCTAAAACAAAACTTACAATAAACAATAACGGGTCAGTTAAAATTGAAGGCGATTTTGAAATCGTGGATAGAAATGGCAACGAATACGGATTGCAAGGTAGAACGGTACTTTCAATCTGCAGATGTGGATTATCGAAAAACAAACCATTCTGCGATGGCGCCCACAACGGTCATTTTGAACACGAAGCGATTGCTTTTGATTTGCCTCCGAAAAAAGTTTAAAATAAAAAAACCTGCTTAACGCAGGTTTTTTTTTATGAATTCATTTTAATCGGCGTCGTAGATAACAACTTTTCCAAAGTAAATTTTAAACTCATCCAAAAATGCTTTATGCAATGGGTGAACCTGATAAACATCATGCGCAGCCATATCTTCGAAAAATAAAATCAAGCTGAAAGTATAAGTTGTATCTACAACCGCACGCTCAATTGCAGCAGGCGTACCAACATGAAATGTTTTTACAACTTCGATGTTTTCTAAGGTTTTCAATGCCTTTAAAAAAGCAGCTTTTTGCTCTATAGTGGTATCGGCTTTTAACCAGAACAATACGTGGTGTGCTATCATTTTATTAAATTTTCGCCAAATATAAAAGATTATATACTCATCACTGAATCGTTTTAAAGATAAATGATCAACTATATACGGTACTAAATAGCAAACTACGTTTATAATTAGCGATTACGGGTTCAAATTAATTTAAAAAAAGGTTTTGTAATCACAAGAGTAGCTAATAACGCTGCAATTGCATCACCTGTTGAAAGTATGTTGACTTATGATATCAGTGCCTCTTGTTAAATTATACAATGGCAAAACGTAGAACTGTTTAGCGAAAAACTGTAGTTAAAAAAAAGTTTCATTAATTCTAAACCTTTACATAGCAAGCATTAATATTTAAACTATCAAGCTTACATCAAATATGTTTAAAATATTTATCTTATAGATAGTGGCTGAAACAAAAAGCAAATAAGCTTTTCAAATAATCACAAGATGCTGTATCATAATTCGAGTCATTCGAAAAACTTGTCGCATTGATCCTGTCGAAATGCCTTAATTAAAATTAAAAGGTGCTTCGAGTACATTCAGAATAACAAATTTTAGAATTGTGATACAGCTTTTTTATGCGCTTAATTTTGTAGCCGTAATCCCCTATTTAATGAAAAACGAGAAAAATCTTTAAAACCTACTTCCATATAACCAAAAAGGTCACACATGAATTTTTATCGAACCATAAGTAATTCTTTGCTGTTATCATTAATATAATAACGAGAAAATGGCAAAAAGCAAAAAAAAATCTACCAAGAAAAAAGGAGGCAAAAAGAAAGATAATAAGAAGAAAAAAGGACTCAAGAAAAATAAGTTATGCGTAAAAAATTCTCTTGTAAATAATATTAACGCAAGGAAGAAAAAGGGAAAATCGAGATCCAAAAAGGAATCGAAGATTAGTAAAAAAGCCTATAAAAAGATGCAAAATGGTTGGAAAAAATAGCTTACTATAATTATAGAATAAAATCTTTTTAATGTCAATAAATTTCAAAGGCTAAAAACGCTTGTAATTTTATATTACCTTTGTAAGGTAAACTTATAAGTTTTACTTACATTAATATGAGTACAGAAATTAGTAATGCAATTGCTTCAGAACTTCGTCCGGTTTTAGCGAGACTAAACCGTAAAATGCGTAAGTTATCGCCATCTAATACAGTTTTGTCTCAAACAGAGCGCTCTATTTTGGTTTTACTAGAGCAGCATGATTATTTGCTTTCTGCAGAACTTGCTGTGTTAGAAAAAATCACGCCTCAATCTATGGGTGCTTTGTTAAATCACCTCGATGAACTCAAACTAATTTCAAAAACAGCATCACACAGCGATAAAAGAAAAATTCATATTTCGCTCTCTCTTAGTGGAAAAGAAATGCTTGAACAAGTAAGGCTTGAACGTGATGAATGGTTAAGTAAAGCCATCGCAGAAGTTTGCACAGAACAAGAACAGTTAATCTTAAAAAAAGCTTTAGGTCCTTTAACAAAACTGGTTAATTTTTAGTCAGATGGCCTTCAATTATGAACATCAGTACATTTAATGCATTTAAAAGTCGCAATTACCGCCTTTACTTTGGCGGTCAATCCGTTTCCTTAATTGGAACCTGGATGCAAAAAACTGCAGTAAGCTGGGTTGTTTACGAGCAAACCCATTCTAATTTTATGCTCGGGCTAACGCTTTTCGCAAGCTTATTTCCATCCTTTATCTTTTCATTTATTGGTGGCGTGGCATCAGATAGGTATGATAAATATAAGCTGTTATTGATTACGCAAATTGCCTCAATGGTTCAAGCCATTTTGATGACTATTCTAATTTTTTCTAAACATTACGAAATGTGGCAAATTATTGCCCTAAGTGCTTTGCTTGGATTGATAAATGCTTTCGATGTTCCAGCTAGGCAATC
This sequence comes from Pedobacter jamesrossensis, assembly GCF_042650905.1. Lineage (NCBI taxonomy): Bacteria > Pseudomonadati > Bacteroidota > Sphingobacteriia > Sphingobacteriales > Sphingobacteriaceae > Pedobacter > Pedobacter jamesrossensis. The sequence goes on from NZ_JBHSBY010000146.1 coordinate 7,984, forward strand.
GCTGGTTTACGAAATGGTTGATAATAAGGAAGATTTGCCTAATGCATTGGCACTAAATTCTTCGATGGTAAACCTCTCGAGATTAATTGGCCCTGGATTGGCTGGTTTAGCCTTAGAAAAATTAGGAGATGATGTTTGTTTTGGCTTAAATGCAGTTAGCTTTATTGCAGTAATAGGTTCTTTACTAATGATGAAATTACCAAGATACATTTCAAAACCGCATACTAAAAATGTAATTGGAGAACTTAAAGAAGGTTTTGCATATATAAGAGCTACACCTTCAATTGCATACATTTTAATTATGCTTGCGCTAATAAGTTTGTTCGTTTTACCTTTCAGCACATTAATACCCGTTTATGCGAAGGATATTTTTAAGGGAACCGCATCTACATTCGGGGTAATAGATAGCGTAATTGGTCTAGGTGCTTTTTCGGGTGCGATATTTCTAGCTTCGTTAAAACCGGGTAAAAATCTTCGAAAAATATTGGCGATAAACACTCTAATATTTGGTGTAGGTTTAGCTTTGTTTTCGCATACAACATTTTACCCTGCTGCTTTAGTTTTCGCAACAATATCTGGTTTCGGCATGATGTCGCAGATTACAATAAGTAATACTTTAATTCAAACAACAGTCGACCCAAATATGCGTGGGCGAGTAATCAGTTTTTATGCCATGGCATTCTTCGGCATGCAGCCATTAGGAGGTCTTGTTATTGGAAGTATTTCTCAACTTATTGGCACAGAAAACACGGTGTTATTTCAAGGTGCCATAGCAGTTTTAATTGGCTGTTTATCTTACAGAAGATTATACAAAGGAGAAATTAAAAATAACGCCGCAATAAAACCTGTTGAAGAACTTGTATTGGAAAAAATATAGGAAGGCAGTATCAAGGGTTTTTCGCGTTAGGGATTGCAAGGGTTTAGTATCGATTTTTATCGGTAGCATAGTGAAGCGCTGAAAAGCACGGCACCAATACCGATGAAAAATCGGTATTGGTGAAAAGCCCAAAAAATTTTAAACCTTATAAATTGCTTTCGCTTTATGGTAAGTGATATACGATAAAGCTAAAATAAATAAAAACACAACCGGACCAACACGGTTGGCTATAGGATCGGCGGAGACTGTGTGAGCTATAAATGCAGAAACAAAAGTAATAGTAAAACCTGCATAAGCCCATTCTTTAACTTGTTCTCTAACTGGAATCAATAACAAAATTGCTCCCATATTTTTGCAACGGCCAATTCAATTCTAAAATAATTGGGAAAGCCTAAATGCAAAAAACCTTGTTTAACAATTGGATTTGTAAAATAGGAATAAGCTGAAAAAACCATCATAAGGGAAACTAAAGCTGTTGATATCCAGTAAATAATTTTAATTGTTTTTGTGTTCATGTTCTTTTTTGATGCAAATTTATTCACTTATGCTATTAAAAAGATACTACTTTCCAAAAGGATAGCGATATCCTTTTGGAAAGCTTATATATTTGTAACATGGCTTTTAGAAGAGAAAATCATACTAAAGAAACTTGTAACGCTAGTTTAAACGCAGTAAAGGATGCACTTTATGTGTTAAATGGAAAGTGGAAACTCCCGCTGATAATCAGTTTACAGAATGGTCCTAAGCGTTTTAATGAAATTCAAAAATCAATAGGCGATATAACTCCAAAAATTTTATCCAAAGAGCTAAAAGATTTAGAGCTAAATGAATTCGTAATACGCAAAGTATTTTCGACTACGCCTGTTACTGTAACTTATGAGTTAACTGAATATAGTGGCTCTTTAAATAAGGTTATTGATGAGTTAAGAAATTGGGGTCTACAACATCGAGAACGCTTGGTAACGCATAGAAAAACAGAAAACGTTTTAGAAGAGGTTGTGATTTAACGGCTAATTATTTGACTGAGATTTGTAAAGTGGTAGTCAAACCATCAAAAAAGTTTAAACTTTAATATTTAGATGATTATCTGTATTATCAGCTATCTTTGCAAAAAATAGATCGATGGCGGTATTACATAAAAAAGAAGAAAAAATTCAGGCAGTGCTGGGTAGGTTGCCTAAAAAATATACAGATGAACAGTTTGTTGAAATGTTTATCAGACTTTATTCTAAAGATTGGGGCAAAATTAAATCGGCTTACATTAAACAATCTCAAGATAAAGAACCCGGCACAATTATAAATATGCCAAAACCAGAGGTTTATTTAAGGCAGGTTTTAGCAAATTATTTACAACAGGCAGATGCACCGAAGGTAGCTGAAGTTATAACTGAAACTCCTGTTGAAGAAGTAAAAAAGGTTAAAGCACCAGCTAAGAAAAAAGAAACTGAAGCTAAAGAAACTTTAACTGAGCCCAAAAAAGCTAAAGCGACTGCTAAAAAGAAAGTAGAAGTTGTTGAAGAAACAGTTGAAGAGGTAAAAGAAGTTAAAGCACCAGCTAAGAAAAAAACAGAAGTTTCAGCTGAGGCTGCAACGGATGAAAAGAAACCAAAAGCGGCAGCAAAAAAACCAGCTGTAAAAAAATAAAAATATTTTTAATCTGATATAATAAATCACCATTTTGGTTGTTTATATATATGAGAGCGTTAATTTAGATGACGGGGATAGGTCGGTATGATTTATCCCCGTTCTTTTTTAAGTTTTTCTAACGCCTGTTTTCCATCATTTTATTTTAAGAAAAAAGCCATCAATTTCTTGGCGACTTACAATTAACCCAAACTAAAATTTATTTTTCTATCATTTTGTAGTAGCGAACATAGTCGACTTCCATTTTTTGTGGCCAGATGGAATCATCTATACCTTGTGCCCCACCCCAATCGCCACCAACTGCAATATTTAAAAGAAGGTGAAATTTTTTATCAAAAGGCCAGACTTTATACCCTGTACCTTCATTTGTAAATTCGAAAACTTTTACATCATCGTAGTATCCTCTTACAGCATAAGGTGTCCAATCCACCCTGTAAACATGAAAAGTAGTACTTGCACCTTCAATCTTTTTCGTAATGGTTTTTTGTGTGTTTATTTTGAAATTATAAGCCTCCGTATGTGTACTGAAATGAACATTATCCTGGTCGTAACCTACATGCTCCATAATATCTATTTCACCCGATTTAGGCCAATCGCCATAAGCTCTGTCAGTTGGTAACATCCAAATAGCGGGCCAAGTACCTTTCCCATAAGGAAGTTTCGCTTTTATTTCAAAACGGCCATATAATGCGTCTAATTTACCTCTTGTTACCATTCTAGATGAAGTATATGCCATTCCACCCATGCTCTCTTTTTTAGCCGTTATAGTTAAAACTCCATTGGCTACATTTGCATTGTTAGTTGTATTAGTATAATATTCCAACTCATTATTGCCCCAGCCGCTGCCACCAGTATCGTAATCCCAATTCGAGGCTAAAGGTGCTCCGGAATTTGTAAATTCGTCGCTCCAGGTTGGTGTCGTATCAAATGTCCAAGCCTTATCAACTGGTGTAACCGTTACAGGAGGCACATAAACTGGTCCATCTTCTGGCATTTTTTTTGAACAAGAGGAGAATCCGATTGTAAAAATCGTTAAAACTGCAAAAATCGCTCTCTTGAAATAAATTACTAAATCTATCATGTTTTAATTTTTAATAAGAGCAGCTTGAAGGGTTATTTTCAAGCTGCTTGTATCTTCGAAAGCGTATTTTATTTAAATTCAAAATCGTCGATGTAGAAAATACCCGGATTTGGATGACCTTCACCACCTAACTGAACAACAATTTTATCATACAAAGTTTGCGCAGAGGCTCCTGAATAATCGAATTCTAACTGAATCCAAGTATTATATTGTGCAGCTGTAATCGTTTTGACAATTTCTGTCTGAGTTTGCCAGGCATTACCACCTAATAGAGAGTTTTGCAATTTAACTGAAACCGTTGGTGCAACTTTTGTAAAATCGTTTCCTCCAGGAATGAAAACTTTCAGTCTAATTTTATTCTTGGTAGACAAATCAAAACGATAAGGAAGCGTAATATTCAAGTTTCCGTACTGACCATCATTACCAGCTCTTTTTTCGTAATAAGCAACTTTTGTTGAAGTGTTTGCAGGGAATTTAAACGGATTATCATAGCTATGATTATAATCCAAATTCTCAGCCAACCATGCCATTCCTGTAGCAGCCTGAAAATCATCAGACAAATTAGCGACCTGAATAGGTTTTAGAACTGGTGGCACAACAGGCCTAACATATCCCTTTCTGATTAATTTTAAATACCATGCGTTACCTGCATTAGATTTATCAAGACATCTTAACCACATTTCATCTTCTGTAAGCGATAGAATTTGATAAGACGATACACCTAAATAGTAAGAAATAAAACCATTATTACTGATATTAATGTATTTCACGCCTGCAACGTCATTCAAAATCCATGTTAAGTTAGTTGGAGGTGTGTAATTTACAGTTGGGTCATCACTACCTACAGGCCCGCCAATACCTGGAGCATTTGATGCATTTGCAAACGTCGTTCCATTATTAGCATAGGTATATTTAAGTGAAGTTGAGCCCATTGCAAAAGTCATTTCATCATCGTAAAAACCTTGTCCGGCTTTTTCATTTGGCCCAGCCTGATACCAATCTGGAGCCTGTGAAGTTATTGGCCCAACACCTAAATGACCAGGCTGAGTTTGATCAATTACCCAAACTTTGCCTGCAGCATTAGCAACACCGCCAGATAATAATGTATAGGCTGGATCGCTTAACATGCTCGTATTTGTAGATGCAATGGTAATTGTTTTGGTGGTAGAAACCGAACCACCATCGGCAAGTACCGTTAGCTTAACCGTATATGTACCAGCGATTGGATAGGATGACTGAACATCATTTCCATCTGCAGAAGCGCCGTTTCCAAAATCCCAATGGGCATTAATACCATTATATATGCTTTTAAAGGCTATAATATTCGGATTAGCTGTAGTGGGTGTTGCATTAAACTGAATTTGTGCTTCTGTTGGCGGAATACCAATATCCTTGGTGGTTTCGCTCTTTTTGCAAGAAACGATAAGGCTAAATATCAAACCCAAACCAAGGAAGATTGATACTTTTATTTTGTTTTTAAATAATTTCATTTCAATACTGATTAGTTATAACCTGGATTTTGTTTAATACCACCTTTGGTAACTTCTATTTCATTTAATGGAATTGGCAAATACTCACTTTTACCAGCCTTATATCCCGATGGACCTAAAACAGTAGCGGCTTTACCTGTTCTCACTAAATCAAAGAAACGGTGACCTTCTGTAGCCAATTCTAACCTACGCTCTGCATAAATATTATCAAGCGTTGCCGGGATTGAGGCTAAACCAACTCTTGCTCTAACTGCATCTAATAATTCTTTAGCTCTGGCAGCGCTACCACCACCTCTTAACAAAGCTTCAGCTTGCATTAAATAAGTATCGGCTAAACGAATCTCAATTTCATTAATTGGCCAGTTTTGTTCTGCAACACCACTAGCAGAGCGAAATGCTTTTAATGGCGCATATTTTTTGATGAAATAATCGGTATTTTGATAACGGCCATTATAAGTTGCACCAGCAGCTTTCAACGCCGTACCATCGATAATTGTAGTTGCAAAACGAGGATCGTTTTTCATCACGTTAACCAAATCTAACGTTACAGGACAAAATCCCCATCCACTAGAATATGTATCGCCATTATAGCTATCCATTCCAATAAATTGCGTTCCAACGTTTCCTTCACCACCATTAATGTAACCCCAATCAGACCAAGCCGCATTGTTCGAGTGCGGAATTTCTAAAATCGATTCTGCATTAAATTTATTTGCAGGGTTAAAGATATCAGCATAGTTTGGCAATAATGAGTAGCCATAAGCATTGCCAACTTTATTTACATCTTCAAATAAAGTTGCGGCTTCAGTCATTTTCGCATTATCATTTTGGTAAAGCAAAACTTTACCTAATTGCGCTTTTGCAGCTCCCTGAGATATCCTTCCCTTTTCTGCAGTAGAAATTGTTAAAGGCAAACCAGGTATTGCATCTCTTAAATCTTTCTCAATTTGCGCGTAAATTTGAGCTGGTGTAGACTGAACCTGAGCGTATAGTTCGCTCGTTTCTAAAACTTTTGTAATTAGTGGCACATTTCCAAACCATCTTACCAAATCAAAATAGAAGTAAGCTCTTAAAAATTTAGTCTCTGCGGTGACACGTGTTTTAAAAGCAGCACTTAATGTTGTTGCCTTATCAATTTTACTTAAAATAACGTTTGCACGATTAATACCTGTGAAATTTTTATTCCATAAACCTACTTGTGGGCCAAGACTTGAGTTCATGTTAAAATTATCGTAAGCAACCCAGTTTGGTTGGTCGGATGCATTACTGCCGCCAGCAAAGCAATCATCAGATGCAGCACTTAGCAATGGCATTTTCATGGTGTAGCCACCAGTAGTGCCCCATTGTGTTACATCATAAACGGCAATAACGCCCTGCATAACCTCGGTTTCATTTTGATAAAAGTTATCTTCCAGAGCTGTACCTCTCGGCGTTAGCTCTAAATAATCTTTCTTGCACGATACAAAAACTAACATAACGGCAACTATTGCCATTAGCTTTTTAAAATTTTTATTGTTCATTTTTTACAATAATTAAAAACCAACATTTAAACCAGCAAAAAAGGTTCTTGCCTGTGGATAAAAACCACGATCAACACCATAGCTTCCGCCTCCAATTTCCGGGTCGTAACCAGTATATTTTGTAAATGTTACCAGGTTATTTGCCATTACGTAAAACCTTAATTTATCTAAACCTGCCTTTCTTACCAGATTTTTAGGAAGCGTATAGCCAACCTGTAAAGTTTTTATTCTGAAGTAAGAACCGCTTTCTAAGAATATACTAGAAACTCGACTGTAGTTTTGGTTGGTATCATCCAATGTTACTCTCGGAATGGTGTTACTTGTTCCTTCTCCAGTCCATCTGTTTAAAATGTCTGTAGTGTAATTTGCAGTTGGTAAATCGAACCTTCTTAAAGCATTAAAAATCTGATTACCCGCAACACCCTGGCCGAGCACAACTAAATCGAAACCCTTATAGGCTAAATTTACCGTCATACCATAAGTAAAATCAGGAGTTGGGTTGCCAATCACCTCTCTATCATCGTTGTTGATTTGGCCATCGCCATTTAAATCAATAAACTTAATATCACCAGGTTTAGCATTAGGCTGGATAAGTGCACCCGACTGGCCCTTGTAGTTATTAATTTGTGACTGATTTTGAAATAATCCATCGCTTCTATAGCCATAAAATGAGCCAATTGCGTAACCAACTTTTGTACGTGTAATTTCTAAAGCTTGTGGCGTAACGGTTTGTCCACCAAGATATTCTTTATCATCGCCTAAGAAATCGATGTTATTTTTAACAAAAGCACCATTTGCATTAACTTTTAAAGAGAATTCTCCAAATCTTTTATTATAGCCCAACTCTAATTCAAAACCTTTATTAGATAAATCAGCTACGTTACCAATTGGCCCTGCGTTACCAACATAGCCTGGTACTGCGATTTGCAAAAGCATACCTGTAGTTTTTTTCTTATACCAGTCTGCCGTCAAAGTGAAATTGCCAAAAAGACTCATATCAACACCAATATCTGTTGATGATGTTTGCTCCCATTTCAAATCAGGATTTGATAAAGCATCCGGACTTACTCCATTATTTAATCCTGCAGAAGTACCAAGCGTGTAATTTCTACCACCACTAACTGTAGATAAATACCTAAAATCTCCAATGTTATCGTTACCAACAACACCGTAAGAACCTCTAAATTTAACGAAGGTTACATAAGGGTTTTTAGGAAAGAAATCTTCTTTACTGGCTACCCAACCCACAGAGCCTGAAGGGAAATAACCAAACTTATTATTTGGTCCGAAACGTGAAGAACCATCTCTACGGATAATACCGGTTAGAAGATATTTTTCATCGTAGTTATAAGTTAAACGGGCAAAAGCAGAGTTTAAAGTATTTAAGTATTCTCCGCCATAAAATACGTCATTAGCTCTAGAAACCGGGAATTGCAATGAAGCATCTTTAATATTGGTAACCGGGATTCCGTCTTTAGTTCCGCCTTGTGTTTCACCTCTGTTTTTTTGAAATGAATAACCAACTAAACCTGTAATATTATGCTTTTCTATTTGTTTATTGTAGCTGATTGTATTTTCTAACGAATAGAAAAGCCCTCTGTTAGCACTTCTATTATAAGATGTTATGGTGGTTTGGTTAATAGAATTTAGATAATAGATTGGGGTAAAACTCTCGCTTCCCCAAAAAGCTAAATCAACACCACCTTGCGACCTAACTTTTAAACCTTTAATAATTTCTGCTTCGAGGTAAGCATTTGCCACAACCTTATCAGACCAACCTTTACCTTGTGCAACTTGCAATGCAGCAACAGGATTTAAAATTTCTGATTGTGCATATTGCGAAATTCCGTAAGGAAATCCAGCTTCGTTTCTAACCACCGGGTTACCGATATAAGGCGCAGCACCATATTTGGCTGGGTCTGTTTCTACAATTGGCGTAATAGGATCAATATTAATGGCCCTGTTTAGTGGTGAACCGTATTCTGTATTAGTACCTACACCAACGGAATTGGTACGGGTATAACCGATAGTCTGCCCGAATTTAATTGCTTTAGTTATCTGATGATCTGAATTAAAACGTGCTGTAAATCTTTTGTACTGAGAATTGCTCGTTGCTACAATTCCATCCTGATCGAAATAACCAAAAGATGAATAATAAACAGATTTTTCATTCCCTCCGCTAATGCTTAATTCATGATTTTGAATTCTTGCATCATTATTAAAAACAGCAGCCTGCCAATCTGTTCCAACACCTAACTGCGCAGGATTTGGAAATCTTGGTGTAGTTAAACCTGGTGTTTTTGCATATTCTGCCTCATTGTAAATGGTTGCATATTGTGTAGCATTTAACAAATCTAACTTTCTTGATGGAGCTTGTGTACCCAAATAAGTATTGTAATTAACGGCCATTCTGCCATTTCTACTTCCTTTTTTTGTAGTGATGAGAATTACACCATTCGCTGCTCTAGCTCCATAAATCGCTCCAGATGCTGCATCTTTTAAAACCTCAATCGATTCGATGTCGGCTTGATTTAAGTAATCTATACCTCCACCAACTTGCACACCATCAACAATATACAAAGCCTCGCTATTGTTAATTGAAGTTGTACCACGAATACGTAGAGTAGCACCTTCACCTGGCTGACCAGAAGAAGTTGTTATTGTTAAACCGGATGTACGACCTTGAAGCGATTGCTCGATACGCACAACTGGCATATTTTCTAAATCGGTTCCTTTAACCTGTGATATTGCACCAGTAACCACGCTTTTCTTTTGCGTACCATAACCAATTACAACAGCATCGGCAAGAACGCCTGCCTGTGGTGCCATTTGAATTGTTAAATCTCCAGCAGATGTTGCACTAACTTCTTTATTTTCATAACCAATGAAGGAAACAACAAGAATTGCATTATTTTCAACCGTTTTTAATATAAAAGAACCTGCTGCATCAGTCATTGTACCCTGATTGGTTCCTTTTACTTTTACGCTGGCTCCTACCATTGGCGCTCCGGTTTCATCTACAACTTTACCTTTTATATCAACATATGCTCTTAATAATAAAAGAGAGCCATCCAAAGATTTTTTATGGATAATAATTGTATTATTTTTAATAGTATAGCCTAAAGGTTGTTCATTAAAAATCTGCCTTAAAACCTCTCTGATATCGGTATTTTTAATATCGATCGTTACTGGTCTGGCTTCTTTTAAAAGCTCGGTATTATATAAAAAACTATAACCAACACTCTTATTCAGTTTACGAAAAACCTTAAGCAATGTTGTGTTTTTTTCTGAAAGCGTTACGTTTTGTGCTTTAGCCGCGTAACTGATTTGAAGAAACGTAGTGATTAATAAGACAAAAGTCAATTTCATAATCAACAAAAATTTAGATAGTCGACCCTTAGGGTTGGGCAACCATTCAGTATAAAAATTCATATATTTGGTTATTAGGTTTATTAATAGTTGTATCTCACAATTTTACGATTAGAATAAAGCCTTAATTATATTCCGGGAGCGTTGCCGCGCTTCCGGTTTTTTTTAGTTATGCGATATTCTAAAATCATCATCAAAGACGAAGAAAAGTATACGTTTAAGGCATAACTAAAATCCTCCTTTCTTCTATTTTGAAATGAACATCTCCGGTTGCTTGTAGTGTTTCTAAAACTTCATTTACACTATTAAATCTGGAGATTCTACCGCCAAAAAGTTTATCCATTTTGGCTCCTCGATAAGCGATATCTACATTATACCATCTCGAAATTTTATTCATGATGGTTTGCAGGTTCTCATCATTAAAACTAAAGAAGCCATCTTTCCAGGCTACCGCATCTTCGGCATCAACATTTCTAACCAAAATGGATGGCGAAGATGCTGTAATTACCGATTGCTGACCAGGCTTTAATATATCTGATGCCGAAGAGCTAAGATTTATAATTCTAACGCTCCCCTCTAGTAACGTGGTTTTATTGTTTGGTTCATTGTTGTAGGCATTAATATTGAAATGGGTTCCCAAAACTTCTACCTGCTGATTTCTACCTTCGCCGATTTCACTGTTCACTTTAAAAGGAACGCGTGTACCTTTTTTGCTGGTTAGCTTGGCAACTTCGAAATAAGCTTCGCCTTTTAGTTCGACAATACGTTCTCCGTTGTAAAAAGTTGTTGGGTATTTTAGTGTCGATTCTGCATTTAACCAAACCTTTGTACCATCTGGTAAATTGATTTGATATTGGCCTCCACGAGGCGTTTCTATCGTATTAAATAAATTTTTGGGGGCTGCTGCATCATTAGAAACAACAGTATAAATTAACTCGCCATGATTAGTTTTAGTAATTTTTATACCAGCCTGTTTTGCAATAACACCGTTAGTAGCATCTGTTAACGAAATTTTAGAACCATCCGCTAAAGTCAAAGTTGCCTTATTACTACCTGGCTTAATTGCTTCTTGCTTATTACTAACTACAACTTGTTCTCGAATATTCGTTTTGAGTTGATTATTAATTATAAAACCGATGAAAAATAAAACAATTGCGGCCGCAGCAACTTTAAACCAAAGCTTATAATTATAAGTTCTTCTTAATTCCGTTTGTTCTTCAATTGATTGCCAAATCTTATTTTTGGCTTCGATAATATCATGGTGCTCCAATTCAGATTTTTTCTCCGATAGTTGCAAAAGATGCCAGGATTCTACCCAAGCCTTTTCTTGCCCGGTACAAAGTCCATCCCTGTATTTTTCTAAAAGTTTTTCAACTTCAGCTTTATTCATCACTTAAATATATTTGGCTATTAAATACATGTAGGTTAAGTGATGCCCAGGTAGTAGATGAAAAGAAAATATTTTAACTTTCTTTTAAATTAGTTTACAGATTGCAAAAGCAAGATATCTATTTCAAAAAAAATGATACCACCCCAAGAGGGAATTAGCGCAAAAATTATCTTAAGAGCAAGATAACTGCTAAAGAAATAAAAGATGTAAGTTTCAAACGCAAAACTTTTAAAGCATTACTCATTTGTTTTTTTACGGTCTTATCAGATAGATGTAGTATTTCGGCTATTTCTTTTTGTGAAAGATGTTGCTGACGGCTCATTTCAAAAATTTGCCTCATTTTAGCTGGCAACAAACTAACCTCTTTTTCAATTATCGAAGCAAACTCTCTTTCGCGGATATAATCTTCGGTTATGCAATTTCCTTGCTCAATAAAGTTCCCTAAAGAAAGCAGATAATTTGATTTCGACTTATTCTTATCCAGCCAATCGAAAACCTTATAACGAACGGCGGTATATAAATAAGAAGACAGTTGAGATTTAATTTTAATGTTTGGATTGCTCCACAGATAAACAAAAATTTCTTGCACTATATCTCGTGCATCTTCCCTATCAGAAACCAATTTACAGGCGTAAATATATAGCAAACCATTAAAACGATCGTATATTTCTTCGAAGGCATACTTATCCCCAGACTGAATGAGACTGAATAATTCGTTGTCAGTTAGTGCTTTATAGTTATACATTTGGTTAGAATGATTACACGAATGTAAGGATTAGTTTAACTTAAATCCTAACAAAATTTTTAATACGTCTTTTTATTTAAAACGTTTTATTAACGTTTATTACCCTTTTACATAGTATTGTAATCTTCTAAATTAATATTGGCATATCGGGAAAAGTCGATATACATTTGCAGTATGGAACATGTTGAAATTTTCAAAGCGCTTTCTAATAATACCCGATTACAAATTTTAAACTGGTTAAAAGATCCTGCTCAAAATTTTCCGGAACAGCCAAATGCCGATTTCGAAAATGTTGGTGTTTGTGTTGGTCAAATTCAAATAAAGGCTGGTTTATCTCAAAGTACCATTTCCGAATACCTTTCTATTTTACAACGTGCAGATTTAATTTCTTCGACCCGAGTTGGCCAGTGGACTTACTATAAACGAAATAAAGAGGGTATCGAAAAATTAAGTAAAATCATTAATTCAGAATTATAAATTACCGATAATATGAACACAGATAGTTTATTTAGGCCGTTTAGCCTTAAAACATTAAATACAAAAAATAGAATTGTAATGGCTCCGATGACGAGGTCATTTTCACCTGATGGTATCCCAACTGAAGATGTTGCCAAGTATTATGCAAAAAGAGCTGCTGGCGAAGTTGGTTTAATTTTATCAGAAGGAACCGTAATTAATCGTCCTTCATCATCAGCTGACCCGAACATTCCTCATTTTTATGGAGAACAAGCTTTAGCAGCATGGCAAAAAGTAATTGACGATGTTCATGCAGAAGGTGGACAAATGGGGCCACAAATTTGGCATCAGGGCATTCATGCAAACCATGCATCCGGCTGGTTACCAAAAACTCCATTCGAAGGCCCATCAACTTTTAATAGCCCAGGTTTTGAAAACGGCGTAGCAATGACAGATTCGGCAATTGCTGATACAATTGCAGCTTTCGGCCAAGCTGCTGCAGATGCAAAAGCTTTAGGTTTTGATACCGTAGAAATTCATGGTGCGCACCAATATTTAATCGATCAGTTTTTCTGGGATGCTACAAATAACAGAACTGATATTTACGGTGGTAAAACTTTAGCCGAACGTACCCGTTTTGGTGTCGAAGTGATTAAAGAAGTGCGCAAACGTGTTGGCGAAGATTTCGCCTTAATTATTCGTTTATCGCAATTTAAGCCTGCTGCTTACGATTTCAAATTAGCTAAAAATGAAAGCGAAATGGAACAATGGTTAACACCAATGGCCGAAGCAGGAATTGATATCTTTCACTGTTCACAACGCCGTTTCTGGGAGCCTGAATTTGAAGGTTCTGATTTAAACTTTGCTGGCTGGGCTAAAAAAATCACTGGAAAAGCAACTATTTCGGTTGGCTCTGTTGGCTTAGATGGCGATTTCTTTGGGGCTTTTGCAGGTCAAAGTTCGCAGCCAAGCTCGCTTGATGAATTAGTTCGCAGAATGGATAGAGGCGATTTTGATTTGGTTGCAGTTGGTCGTCCGCTTTTGGCAGATGCACAATGGGTAGAAAAAATTAAAAATAATCGTACCGAAGAACTTAAAGGTTTCAGCAAAGAAGCTTTAATGCAATTGGTATAATTTTTCTTTCTAATTAAGGTTAAAATGCTCCGAAATTCGGGGCATTTTTTTTGCCGAAAAGAATTTTAATAAATGGTTTCCACTCTTTTTCTTTAAATTCACATCATCAAATAATCAATATAATCATGTCGAATATCAAACTCATTATCGATGAACGCCCAGCCAATATTGGAAACTTTATGGTTGGCAGGCTATTACCTTTCAGAGAAAAGCGGATGGTTGGCCCATTTTCTTTTATCGATCACATGGGACCGGCAGCAATGAGTGACCACGAAAACCTTGATGTTCCTCCACACCCACATATTGGCTTATCTACACTTACTTTTCTTTTCGAAGGGGAAATTACACATAGAGATAGCCTGGGCAATGATGTTGTTATAAAACCCGGACAGGTTAATTGGATGACTTCAGGAAGTGGGATAGTGCACTCTGAAAGAACCCCTGAGTATTTAAGAACAACAGATAAAATGCTTCATGGTTTGCAGATTTGGGTTGCTTTACCAAAGGCATTAGAACAAATGGAGCCAGAGTTTTTTCATGTAGAAGGAAAAGACATTCCTGAATGGCAGGAAAACGGCGTTAATTTTAAATTAATTGCAGGCGAGGCTTTTGGCAAAAAATCTCCAGTTCCGGTTTACAGTCCATTATATTTTATTGAGATAAGAAGTACATCGAGGCAAAAAATTAATATTGGAAATGATTTATTTGGTGAAAGTGCCTTGTACATCCTAGAAGGCGCAATAGAAAGCGAAGGAAATATTTTTGAGCCTAAGCATATATTAATTGCTAATAATGCTAAACTTTGTGAATTTGAAATGCACGAAAATACTTCTGTATATATTTTTGGTGGAGAACCTTTCCCAGAAGAACGCTTTATCTACTGGAATTTTGTTTCGTCGGATAAAGAATTAATTGAAGAAGCAAAAATAAAATGGCTAAATCAAAGTTACCAGCCAGTACCTGGCGAAACGGATTTTGTGCGACTGCCAGATCCAAGCAAATTTATTAAACGCTAAAGCTTAAACATCTAACAAAGCCTGCTTAATTTTTTCTGCGGCTTCTGCGAGTTCTTCTTCAGTTGGACTCAATTTTTCTTTGCTGAAATTCATATCACTAACACTAGTCATAGGTATTAAATGAATGTGCGCATGAGGCACTTCTAAACCGATAACAGATACCCCAACCTTTTTGCATGGAAAAGCAATCTTAACGCCTTTGGCTACAATTTTTGCAAACATCCAAAGACCAACATATAAGTCTTCATCCATATCGAAAATATAATCAACTTCGATTTTTGGAATTACCAAAACGTGACCAGCAGTTAATGGCGAAACGTCTAAAAAAGCAAGATATTCTACAGTTTCAGCCACAACATGTGCACTAATTTCTCCTGCAACAATTTTCGAAAAGATAGTCATAATGGTGGAAGGTTAAAGGGTTAAAAGTATAGGGCTTGAAAGTGGAAAGTCAGCCTTACGCAATCGACTTTCCACCCTCTACCTTATCTTGAGATTTCTAAAACTTCAAATTGCATTTTACCTGCAGGCACTTCAATCTCGGCAAATTCGCCTACCGATTTACCTAGCAAACCTTGAGCAATTGGCGATTTAACAGAAATTTTTCCTGTTTTTAAATCTGCTTCCGTTTCGGCAACCAACTGATAAGTCATTGTAGCGCCGTTTTTAATGTTTTTAATTTTAACTATTGATAATGCAAGTACTTTAGATAAATCCATTTTCGATTCATCAATTAAGCGGGCATTTGCTAATGTATTTTTTAGCTTCGAGATTTTCGCCTCATGCAAGCCCTGCGCTTCTTTAGCCGCATCGTATTCTGCATTCTCCGATAAATCACCTTTATCTCTCGCCTCAGCAATTGCTTTAGATATTAGCTGACGGCCAGTGGTAGTTAAATAATGAACTTCCTCTCTTAATTTATCTAACCCTTCTTGGGTGTAATATGTTACCTCTGTCATTGCTCTATTAATTTATTCAAATGCTATAAAAAACAAACAAGACTACATAGTTGGTTTGCTACATAGTCTTGCTTCAATTATAACGAAGATAAAATGCTTAAATTACAAAAGCAAATAAATGCATACGATTTTTATCATTTAAGGAGTAACTTGATTACGGCGTGATAAAGATTCATATTAAGAATGGAATAAGGAATTACTTTGCTTCATTCTAAATTCATTCATTATTTTTAGATTAGCCGAAATTATTATACAAATGAGAAAACTATTTTATATAGCTTTAGTTGCCTTTCTAGGGAATCAGACGGCATCTGCACAAGAACTTTATATGCCCAGAAATATTAAGGCAGCCTATGGAAAAGGAACACGTTCTATTGACGGCAAGCCTGGAAAAAATTACTGGCAAAATCACGGCAAATACAACATGGACATTGCCGTTAACGCTGAAACAAAAGTTGTTAGTGGTAAAGAAGAAATCGTTTACAGCAACAACAGTACTGATACCTTAAAAACATTAGCCATACGTTTTGTAAACAATTTACATAAACCAACTTCACCGAGAGGCGGAGCTGTAAGTGCAGATTTTCTAAGTACAGGCTTAAATATTATTGCTTTTTCTGTTGATGGAGAAACTTACAATTTAGATAGCAAAAACTGGGCAACGGTTGGAAATGTAAAGTTGAAAAAACCGCTTGCTCCAAAATCAAAAATTACGGTTAAAATCGATTGGGATTACCCTTTATCAAAAGAAAGTGGAAGAGAAGGACAGGTTGACCCGAATTCTTTCTTTGTCGCCTATAGCTATCCGAGAATTTCTGTATATGATGATTATAATGGCTGGGACCGCATTCCGCACACAGATAGAGCTGAGTTTTATAATGATTTTAATGATTATACTTTTTCAGTTAAAGCACCTAAAAACTATGTGGTTTATGCCACCGGCGATTTTTTAAATCCTGATGAGGTTTTACAACCAGAGTTTTCTTCACGCTTAAAAAAATCTTACCAAAGCGATGAAGTAATGCATATTGCTAACGAGCAGGAAATGAAAGGTGGTAAGGTAACGCAACAAAAAGATAACGTTTGGAAATATAAAGCCGACCATATTACAGATGTTACTTTTGCCCTAAGTAACCATTATGTTTGGGATGCAGCAAGTGTTATTGTAGACAAAAAAACCAATCGCAGAGCTAGCGCACAGGCTGCATATAACCCTACAACAGGCAAAGACTTTGTAAATTCTGTAAAATATAATCTCTATGCTTTAGATTGGTTTTCGAACAACTGGCCTGGCATTCCTTATCCTTTCTCTAAAACCATTGCTTTTCAAGGGTTTGCAGATATGGAATATCCAATGATGGTAAATGATTCGAATATGGGCGACCCGATTTTTGCACAGCTAGTACAAGATCATGAAGTGGCACACACATACTTCCCATTTTACATGGGAATTAACGAAACCCGTTATGCTTACATGGACGAAGGCTGGGCAACAACTTTCGAATATTTAATTGGCATTAGCCAACGAGGTAAAGAAGCTGCCGACAAATTTTATAAGAGTTTTAGAGTGGCAAAATACATTAACGATAAATCGGCAGAAGAAGATCAACCAGTAATTTCTATGTCCGACCAGGTTTCTGGCGCCGGTTATGGCAACAACTCGTATGGTAAAGCTTCATTATCTTATTTAGCTTTAAAAGATATGCTTGGCGATGATTTGTTTAAAAAAGCACTGCACAATTATATGAGCAACTGGAATGGGAAACACCCAATTCCTTGGGATTATTTTAATTCGATGAATACAGGTGCTGGCCAAAATTTAAATTGGTTTTTCCAAAACTGGTTCTTTACCAATAATTATATAGATATAGCTCTGCAAAACGTTCAATTGAGCAATAATAAAGCTGTATTTGTTATTAAAAATGAAGGTGGTTTTGCAATTCCCTTCGAAATTAAAATTACTGATCTAGAAGGTAAAACCGAAACGATTCATAAAACCCCTGCAGTTTGGAAGGTTAATCAGAAAGAAGTAACCATGACGATTAATACCAACAGGAAAATAAAATCGATTACTTTAGATGGTGGCATTTTTATGGATGCAACACCTACCGATAATACATGGGAAGCAAAATAATTTTTTCCCAGTTACCAATTTTCGGTTGCCAGTTATGGGGTTTGGATGTCCAAACTACGGGTTAACTGGCAACCGATAACGGCTAACTATTCTCTGCCTTGCAACTCGATTGATGCTTTACAGGAAAGTTTAACGAATTTGCAATGAAGCACATTTTATTGGCTTCTTTATGTAGCGATTCTGCAAGTTCGATATGCCCTTTATCGGCAATTAGAACTTGAGGATATAAAGTAACTTCCTTAAATCGCCCACTTCCATCTGCAGATTCTTCCATTGTTCCAACAGCATCATCTTTATAATCGATAACTACGATTTCATTTTCAGAGCACAAATGCAAGTACCAAAGCATGTGGCAACTCGAAATAGATGATAAAAGTAAATCTTCGGGATTGTGTTTAGATTTATCGCCTAAAAAAGCAGAATCTGATGAACCAGAGATATCGGCTTTGCCATTTACAGAAATTAAATAATCGCGATCGTAGGAGCGGTAATCCATTGTACCCGAACCTTTATTACCTGTCCAGGTTACAGTGGTTTTGTATAAGTGATCTTTCGGCATGATATAATTAGTTAGAATTTGTAATCCAATTTAGGAAATTAAGATTGATAAAGGAGACATTTTTGGTTAAAAACATTCTTTAAAATTCTAATCAAATCGATGTTGATACACAAAAAACTAAAGCGCCAACGCTTTCAACTTCTCAGCCAATACCTCAGATATTTTACGATAAGAATCGAAGGTCCAGCCGCCAACATGCGGTGTCAAGATAACCTTATCATTTGTTTTCAAATCATTATACCAGCTTTGCTCTCCTAAAACAGGGAATTTTTCAGCTTGCAAAACATCTAAACCTGCACCTAATATTTTCCCGCTTTTAATTGCGTTTAAAACGGCATTAATTTTAACTATTTCACCACGGGCGGTATTAAGAAAGAAAATTGGTTTCTTAAAGTGGAAGAAATACTCCTCATCTACCATCAACTTAGTTTCGGCAGTTAAGGGTATATGCAAACTTAAAACATCACTATGCTTTACAATTTCTTCCATACTTACCTCACGTGCAAAAGCATCCCTAAAACCTGTTTTGTATTTGTCGTAAGCCATTACATCAACCTCAAACCCCGCAAGTTTTTTAGCGAAACTTTGGCCCATAAAGCCGTAACCTATTATACCAACTTTTTTACCTTTCAACTCGTAACCACGATTGCCCTCTCTATCCCAAATGCCATTTCTAATTTCTGTATCCGCCATGCGGAAATTATTCATTAATGATAAAAGTAAACCTGTGGCGTGTTCGCCCACGGCATCACAATTCCCTTCTGGCGCATTAATTAATGCAATATTACGTTCGAATGCAATTTTATCATCAATATTATCTAGCCCAGCTCCTGCCCTTGCAACGAACTTTAAATTCGGTGCTGCTTCAAAAATTTCAGCGTCTATTCTAAACTTCGTTCTAACCGCAATACCTATATAGTCTTTAATTTTATCTAAAGTTTGCTGACGGGTAATTTGTGGCTCATCATCAACTTCGTAACCCATTAAAACGGCCTGCTCCTTAAATGCGGGATGCAAATCATCAACAATTAATATTTTTTTACTCATGATGCAACAAAAGTAACATTTTAAGATTTGTGAAGTGTGTTTGTAAACTCAATTTTGAAATAGTTACGACTTCAAATTAAAGTGGACAATAAAAACCTTGATGACAACAAAAATATTACCCTAAAATGGCTGTAATAAAATAGTTACGGCACTTAAATTAAACTTCCTTGCCGTTTCTTTGTCACTCTTTATGAAAACTAATAAAAACTTTTAAAATTTAATGAGACTTATACATTCCAAAACAATAAAAATTACGCTATTTTTCCTTTGCTCATCCTTTAGTTTATTTGCTCAAACCGGCGGTAAAGCCAAAATAACTGGCATTCTTAAAGATGCCCAAACTCAAGAAACAATTCCTTTTGCAACTGCTGTTTTAACTGATAAAGCAACTAAAGCAAATGTAAAGCTTGCCCAAACAGATATGAATGGCGCTTTTACTTTACCAGATTTACCAGCAGGAACTTTTACCTTCAGAATTAGCTTTGTTGGTTATCAAAGTATGGTTAGAGATAATGTGGTTATTACATCAACAACCGGAACCTTAAATTTTGGTGAAATTAAAATGAAAACCGCAGCTGGTAATGCGCTGAAGGATGTTACGGTAACCGCTCAGAAAGCAACTATGCAATTGGGTATTGATAAGAAAGTATTTTCTGTAGATCAGAGTTTAGTTAGTGAAGGTGGCTCAGCTACCGATTTATTAGCGAACGTACCTTCAGTTCAAACGGATATTGATGGAAATGTTAGTTTACGCGGTTCGGCTGGTGTTAGGGTATTAATTGATGGAAAGCCATCTTTGATTGCGGGTGGTAACGTTGCGCAAATCTTAGCTTCGATTCCTGCAAGTTCTATCGAAAGTGTTGAATTGATTACCAATCCATCTGCTAAATATGATGCAGAAGGTCAATCGGGTATTATCAATATTGTTTTAAAGAAAAACACAAAATTAGGCTTTAATGGCTCAGTAGCATTGACAGCAGGAAATAGAGATAATTATAATGGGAATACTAATTTAAGTTTCCAAAATAGTAAAATTAACTTATACGGAAATTATAGCCATCGGTATGGAAATCGATTGGGTGGTGGTTATCAGGATATCACTTATTTTAATAGTTTAAGTTCTATTGCGTTTGCAAACCAAAATACAAATTCTACTTCGTTAGATAAAGGCCATAACGTTAAGGCTGGTTTAGATTACTATCTTTCGCCTAAAAGTATTATCAGTTTGTCTGGCGGTTTTAACAGTCGATTAAACGATCGCAATGAGCTTATCAATATTAATCAATTAAACAATGCTTTAAATCCGGTTTCTCTAAGTAATCGAAACAACACTAATAATGGTGATGGAAGTAGTTATGATATAAATTTGGATTACAGTCAGAAATTTAAGAAACCCAAAGAGGAATTAACCTTCAACTTTGGTTATTCTCATGGAGATAATAACAACTACCAGACTTACAATACGCAGGTTTATAACCAAAATGGTAATTCTGTAAATTTAGATCCAAGTATTTTACACACAAATAATCTAGGCAATAATACCAATTATAATATTCAAACAGATTATAGTTTACCAGTTGGTAAAGCAGGGAAAATTGAAGCAGGTTACCGTAGTCAAATTCGTTTGGGAGATAACAACCAGTCAGCAGATTCATTACTTGCAAGCACAAACGTTTATGTAAGCAACAACAAATTGAACAACAATTTTAGCAGTAAGGATCAGGTTCATGCCCTGTATTTAAACTACCAAAACCAGATTAAAGATTTCGGTTATCAATTAGGTTTAAGGGCTGAAAACGCTTCATTAACTACCGAATTAGAAGGTTACAATGGTAATGTTTTATACACAACTCCAGGAAGAATCAAGTACAACAGATTATACCCAAGTGTATTTTTAACTCAAAAATTAAAAGGCGACCAACAGGTTCAGGCAAGTTACACACGCCGTGTAAATCGCCCAAGACCATGGGATACGAACCCATTTCTTGATGTTTCTGACCCTTTAAATTATAGAGCTGGTAACCCAAATTTATTACCAGAGGATGTACATTCGTTTGAATTGGGTTACAGCAAATACTTCAAAAAAGTAACTTTTACTTCGAGCATTTATTTCCGCCAAACAAACGATGTGATTCAACGTGTGAGAACAGAGCCAGATGCTGCCGGTATTATTACCTCAACACCTCAAAATTTAACAAAGTCAATTAACAGTGGTGTTGAATTAATTGGTCGTTTCGATTTGATTAAAGCATTAAATTTCACAACCAATGTTAACTTATATCAAAGTAAAATTGATGGCGTACCAGCTTTCGGAATTGTTGACAACAGTGGTTTCAGTTGGAATGCAAATTTAACAGCTAATATTTCAGCAATTAAAAATTTATCGTTTCAGTTCCGCGGAGATTACAGAGCTGCCGAAGTTATGGCACAAGGCAAGCGTAACGCAATGTACGGTATAGATGGCGGTGCTAAATATGATTTCCCGAATAAAAAAGCTTCCTTGAGCTTAAATATCCGCGATATTTTTAATACTCGTGCATGGAGCATGACAACTGAAGGAAATAACACTTACATAGATTTTCAACGTAGAATGCAAGGCACTATGGGTAATTTAACCTTCTCTTACCGCTTCGGAAAAACATTATTTAATAGCACTAAAAAACCTAAGAAAGAAGAGCAGCAGGAAAGCAGACCTGATGAAGGCACATTTTAATAAAAGCTTATCAAGGCGTTCTGAAAATACTCGGAACGCCTTTTTTCTTGTAACGAATTTCTATCTTGCAACATGGAAGAAATCAATCCTTGGAAAACCCTAGAAAGCGAAATAAAATACGATAATAACTGGATTAAACTTACCGAACATCAGGTTTTAAATCCATCAGGCGGAAAAGGAATTTATGGTGAGGTTCATTTTAAAAATCTAGCAATCGGAATTTTACCACTAGATGATGAGTATAATACTTGGCTAGTTGGTCAGTATCGTTATCCTCTAAAAGCATACAGTTGGGAAATTCCTGAAGGTGGCGGCCCATTAGATGAGGACCCGATTGATAGCGCAAGGCGAGAACTACTTGAAGAAACGGGTATGAGTGCAAAAAATTGGGTCGAAATCCAACGCATGCATTTATCTAATTCTGTGAGTGATGAATTAAGCATAATTTACATCGCAACCGATTTAATTCAAGGCATTGCCATGCCAGAAGAGACAGAGCAACTGGTTGTAAAAAAAATCCATTTTGAAGAGGTTTACCAAATGGTGTTAGATGGAGAAATTACCGATTCGATGAGCGTTGCCGCAATTTTAAAAGCAAAATTGATGATGCTAAATGGTGAAATTTAATTTGAAATTCGCCAAATAAACAAATCACCGTAAGGTTTAAATATCTATAAAGCCTAAATCGCCTTATTCTAAATCACCAAATGAGCTTTAATTTTAAATTCACCAAATGTTCCTAACGGAACATAAAAAAATACATTTTTTCTACCAACGGAATATCCCTAAGGGATATAAAAACGCAGTCTTTTTTTCTACATACGGGATAAAAAGCGTTGTCCAAAAAAAACATATTTCAAAATATCAACTTGTGAAATCTAAAATGTTCTGTAGGAACATATCATGGGTAGAAAAAAATATTAATTATTTTTTCGTTCCGTTTGGAGCGTTTCGTGATTTAATAATGATTTTAGGTCTCTTGAAATAAAAAGCCTATGCCAAATACGTATACTAAATTGCATATTCAATTTGTTTTTGCAGTTAAACATAGAGCTTGTTTAATTAGTAACGAATGGAAAGAAAGGCTTTTAAAATATATTACAGGCATCTTTCAGGCAAACAATCATAAAATGATTCAAATAAATTGTATGCCAGACCACATTCATATTCTTATCGGTTTAAGACCACACCAAGCAATTTCTGATTTAATAAAAAATGTTAAAACTGAAAGCACAAAATGGATTAATGAGCAAGGCTTTTGCAAACAAAAATTTGCCTGTCAGGAAGGCTACGGAGCATTCTCCTATTCAAAAAGTCATGTAAACGACGTTATAAAATACATCCAAAACCAAGAAAAGCATCACCAGAAAAAATCTTTCGAACAAGAATATCTTGACTTTTTAAAAACTTTTGAAATTGAATATGATGACAAGCATCTTTTCAAAATTCCTGAATAATCTAAATATTATAGATATTTATTGCAGCACAATATTTCTATCTTTGCGCAATTAAATCAGCCAAATGAGTAAGTTTTTCGGTTACCTATTAACCCCAATATTTTATTTCTTCTTCGGATTAACGCTCTGCATTTTCCACCCTATTCAATGGATTTGCTATAAACTTTTTGGATATAAAGCACATAAAATCTCTGTTGATGCTTTAAATTTTTTCTTAACCTACTGCCAGATATTTTTATTTAATTCAATCAGCTTTAAAAATGAATTTAATTTACCAACCGATAGGCCAATAATATTCGCTGCGAACCATCAAAGCATGTACGATATACCATCATTAATTTGGTTTCTAAGAAAACATCATGCAAAATTTATTTCTAAAATTGAGCTTACAAAAGGCATTCCCTCAATCTCCATAAACCTTCGTTTGGGTGGCGGCGCAAACATCAATAGAAAAGATAATAAGCAGGCAATTTCTGAAATTATTAAACTTGGTCGCAGGATGAAGGAAAATAATTGGAGCACGGTAATTTTTCCTGAAGGTACAAGAGCTAAAGACGGTAAACTGAAACAATTCCAGTTTGGCGGCGTAGCGACCTTATTAAAAGTTGTACCGAATGCCTTGGTTGTACCTGTTGCAATCGAAAATTCATGGAAAATTGTTCGCTATGGTATGTTTCCACTTACTGCTGGCAACGCATTAAAATGGACTGTTTTAAAGCCCATTGAACCAACAGGAAAAACTGCCGAAGAAATTACTTTGGAAATTGAAACTGAAATTAGAAAAGTGTTAGGGCAAAACTAGTATCAAGATAAAAGCATCAGGTATCAAGCCAAAAGGTAATTTATACTTCTATCAAGAGACTATTTTAATTATAACAAAAACTAATAAATCGTCTCGCTGAGCAGAGTCGAAGCGCATTTAGAAAGCATTAGATTCCCGCTTGTGGGTACATGTCTAAATAAAGAGTAAATTTTAAAATTTCTAAACCTAAATATTTTTATTTCCAATCACTTTAAAGAATTCATCGCGGTAAGTATCGCCCACTGGAATTATCTTTTTATTAATTGTAATTCGGCTACGCTCTATACTTTCAATTTTATCAACCGCAACAATATAAGATTTGTGCACCCTGATAAACTGATTTTGAGGTAAAGCTTCTTCCATTTTTTTCATGCTCTGCAAAGTGATAATACGTTCCTCTTTTGTAAAAATGGAAATGTAATCTTTCAATCCTTCAATGTATAGAATATCGTGTAGGTAAATTTTCTGAATTTTATGTTCCGTTTTAACGAAAATAAAATCCTGAACCGGATTTGGAGAACCTGAAAATGGCGCAGGTGTAATTAAAGGTTGAATTTGCGGTGGCGCAACATCAGCAGGTTTTTGCTGATTATGAACTTTCTCAACTGCTTTGTAAAAACGGTCAAAAGCGATCGGCTTTAACAAATAATCAGATACATTTAAATCATAACTTTCTAATGCATATTCTGGATAAGCTGTAGTAAGAATATAATGGCATTTATTTCCTGCAATTTTTAAAAACTGTATTCCGGTAAGTTCAGGCATTTGAATATCCAAAAACACCAAATCAATACCTCCGCCCTGAACAATTTGTAAAGCTTCAATCGGGTTTTCGCATCGTTTAACCAAAGTTAAAAAAGGTACTTTGGAAATATAATCTTCCAAAATATCGAGTGCTAAAGGCTCGTCATCAACAATAATACAGTTTAAGTTCATTTTAGGTAGCTATTAATTTTAATATAATCTGATAAAGAATTGGGTAATTGGTTCGCCGTTTAAATATCAATCATCAACTCGCAAGTATAATGAGTAGCCGAATTTACAACATTTAATTTATATCTATCGGGATAAATAAGTTGCAATCTGCGTTCTACATTTGGCAAACCAACACCTCCCTGCGCATCTTTATTCTGGTTATTCTTCTTATTAATAACGCTGAAGTGAAGAATTTTCTGATTAGCAATAATATCTATTTTAACTGGTTCGGCAGGGTCATTAACCACACCGTGTTTAAAGGCATTTTCTACAAATGAAATTAACATTAATGGCACAATTTTCTGATTATCAATCTCTCCGTTTAAAGTCATCTCTATAAAGGCACCATCTTTAAACCGTATTTTTTGTAATTCTATGTAGTTTTTTAAATAATCAACCTCTTTACTTAAAGCTACCGTTGGCGTATTGCTTTCATAAATCATATAGCGCATAATTTCCGAAAGTTTCATTATCGCATCAGCAGTTTTATCAGATTTCTGATAAGCCAAGGAATAGATATTATTTAATGAATTGAAAAGAAAATGTGGGTTTAACTGAGATTTTAGAAACTGTAATTCCATTTCTTTACGCTCACTTTCGAGGTTACGTTGAATGCGTTCATTTGCAAACCAATCAACAGCAAACTTTATTATACAACTACAGATTAAGAAAAAGCCTGAAAGAAATGAAACTATTATAACAAATTGGTGAACGGGTTGCTCAATTCTTTTTCCTTTCGAAGTAACAATAGTTAAAACATCTTCTGGATATAATACCGCAATTGCAGTTTTTAAAACCACAGCTACAGCAATTGTTAATAAAAAAGCGATTACATAAAGCCAATATTTCTTGCGCTTTTTTATTAATTCAGGAATTAAAAAAATGTAATTAATATAAAAAATTGATACATTAATAATTCCATATACAACATAGCTGATTAAGTAATCTTTAGTTGTATGTTTTGTTGTATCAAAAATATGACCTGCTATTACGAGCATTAATATTATCCCCCAAAAAATACAATTCAGAATTAACGGCCCTCTACTTTTTTTCATATTAACTTTTATAGGAATGCAAGCTGCAAAGCTCACAATTTAATCATGCATCCAAAATAAATAAAGAAACTTGTAATTAACTATACAATCTACCAACTGGCTTTTTTTTTCTACGAACGGCCCAATGGGCAAAATTTATCGACAAACGCCAAAAATACCCGTTTATCTATAATCTTGAACACTTGGTATAATAGATTTTAGCAGGATTATTTTCTTCTGTTTCTTTGAACTATCAAAACGAAACAAACATGAAAACATCATCAACAAACTTATCGATAAATCAAAAATTAAATGTTGATGATAGCTTCATAGCCATCAAAATAAATGAACCTATTATGAAAAAATTAGCTAACACCTCGCCATTTTTACTTTTATTATTACCTGTTTTTATGATGATTGTATTAACGCTTACTATAAATACCAACCAAAACGATAATGGAGAAATAGTAGTTAAACCTGCTAAAGCATCTACCTCTATTGTAAAACAAGCTACAGCCATTTTTAAATAGGCATGGGCAATTTCGCAATCGAAACTGTTGGCCTTAACTTTAACTTTGGCAACCAAGCCATTGTGAAAGATTTATCGCTACAAGTACCAAAAGGTAGTATATATGGGTTTTTAGGTCCGAACGGAGCTGGTAAAACCACCACAATAAAAATTCTACTAAACCTGCTTCAGTCTCCAGCCGATCAGGTTTTTATTTTTGGCAAAGAAATTAACCGCAACCGCATCGCTACACTTAAACGTGTTGGGGCACTAGTAGAGCAACCTGCTATTTACGGGCATTTAAGCGGAAAAGAAAACTTAATAAACCGTTGCATTTTATTAGGCATAAAGAAAAGCAAGGCCGATGAAATGCTTGCATTAGTAGGCTTAACCGAAGCCGCAAATAAAAAATCGAGCAAATATTCGTTAGGCATGAAACAAAGATTAGGCATTGCACTAGCTTTGGTTTCAGACCCAGAACTTTTACTCTTAGACGAACCAACTAACGGTTTAGACCCAAATGGAATTATAGAAATTCGTAACCTGATGTTAGATTTGGCTACAAAGCATAATAAAACCATATTAGTATCCAGCCATCTTTTAGCCGAAATAGAACGTACAGCAACCCACGTTGGCATCATAAATAAAGGACAATTATTGTTTCAGGGCACTATAGACGAACTTCATCAGCTCAGCAAACCTATGCTCGAAATTGATGTAGATAAAATCGAAGAAGCTGCCACATTTTTAAGCCAATCTGGCTACGAAATTACCGAACAAACAGCTAAAAAAATTACCATTCCTTTTACCGGCACCAAAGAAAGCGGAACAGTAAATACGCTATTAATTCAGAATGGCTTTACGGTTTCGAGTTTGTACCAACAAAGAAAAGATTTAGAAAACCTGTTCTTAGATATTACCAAAAACAACTAATATGCGCTCTTTATATATTTCTTTAGTTTCCGAGTTTTACAAATCAAGAAAAACATTAGCATTCTGGGCCGCAATTTTGCTTCCGGTTGTAATTTGTTCGTTGGTTTCATTTGGTTTTTACTCAAGTTCAGATAAAATTTTACCATTAAACTATCCGGGTTTAATGCTTTGGGTACGATATAGTGGTGCTACTTTAAACGTTATGGGCATGTTAATTATGCCCTTCTACGTAATTTTCATGGCCTTTTCAGTCAACAATATTGAACATAAAAACGACACATGGAAAACACTTTTTGCTCAACCGTTAAATAAGTTTTCTATTTACGCTGCAAAATATATTTATGCCGTTTTACTCATATTTCTTTGCCTATTTCTGTTTGCAGCGCTAACATTTGGTTTCGGTTATTTATTGCAAGCATTGGTTCCAAAATATACCTTCAGTCAATATAATCCATCAACATTTTTAATAAATTCTTACAGCAAGTTATTCCTTTCATCATTGGGTATTTTATCTCTCCAATTTATTTTAAGCTTAATTTGGGCCGATTTTCTTAAACCAATGGGTATAGGTTTCGTTGGAACAATTATGGGTATCGTTACCGCAGGCCTAAATTGGCAATATGCATATTTAATTCCCTACAGTTTGCCGGCATTAGCTTTACGAATTACTAAAATTAAAAAAGGTGGCGACCCGTTAGCGTTCGAAGTGTTTACGCAAGAAATATATACAAGCTTAATTTATGCCGCCGTTCTTTTCATCATTGGTTACTTCATCGTATCTAAAAAAAGTATTAAATAGCATAGATGTATTTTTCGAAAAGCAATTTCGGCATTTCAATTAATGTTAGCCCTTCTTTTCTCTCCAAGTCCGCACCGAAAAAAATCGGGATTGCGGGCTTTTCGCTTCAATAAGGTTTATTTAAATCAGGTTTTTGCAAAAAAATTAATTTCTTCTAGCAAGATCTCACAAAATTAGCCTAAATGCAACTTTGTAACGATGTAAAAATCTCATTGTAAATAATTTAAAAGCTATATAAAACTTATTTTTAGCCTAAAACCAACCTAACTTAAGAATGATAAAAAGATTTACAACAACCGCATTAGTCTTAGGCTTTTGCGTTTCTGTTTTTGCTCAAGATGCTCCAGATGCAGCAATTGTTCAAAAACTTAGAAAAGAAGGCCTTGAAAACTCCAAGGTAATGGATATTGCATTTAATCTTACAGATGTAAATGGCCCACGTTTATCCAACTCACCGGGTTTAAAAAGAGCTCAAGACTGGGCAGTTAAACAACTTACCGATTGGGGATTAAAAAATGCGCACCTTGAATCTTGGGGAACCTTTGGTAAAGGCTGGCAAGTAGATAAATATTATGCAGCAACAACTTTACCCTATTATCATGCAATTATTGCTTCGCCTAAAGCCTGGACACCAGGCACAAATGGTCCTATTAAATCATCAGTAGTTTTAATAAAAGCAGATAGCGTTGCCGATTTAGCAAAATACAAAGGAAAATTAGCTGGTAAAATTGTAATGATGGATGCTGGAGCACCACTTCAAAGCGGCTTGAAACCAGATTTTACCCGTTATGCAGATACAACTTTAGCTAAAATGGCCGAAGCAAAACCAATGGCTCCGGGTGCGAGAGGTGGTCAACGCCCTGGTGGTGCAAACAACATGATGGCACAAATGATGAAGATGCGTGAAGTTCGTGCAGCAATGAGCGCAATGCTTGTTGAAGAAAAAGTGGCATTAATTTTAACTTATGCTCGCGGTGGTCAAGGTACTTTTTTTACCAGTAACGGCGCTTCTTATGCTTTAGATGCAAAACCAGTTTCACCAGAATTAGAAGTTGTAGCCGAAGATTATTTACATATCCTTCGCCTATTACGTGCAGGCAAGACTGTAGAACTCGAAGCAGATATTAAAACTTCGTTTTACGACCAAGACCCACAAGGTTATAATGTAATCGCTGAAATTCCTGGAACAGATAAAAAATTAAAAGAAGAGTTGGTTATGATTGGTGGTCACTTTGATTCGTGGCATGCAGGAACTGGCGCAACAGACAATGCTGCAGGTTCTGCTGTAATGATGGAAGCCGTACGTATTTTAAAAGCAATCGATTTTAAACCAAAACGTACGATTCGTATTGCGCTTTGGAGTTCGGAAGAACAAGGTTTATTTGGTTCGAGAGGTTATGTTGCTAAACATTTCGGCGATCCAAAGACTATGGTTTTAACGCCTGATCAGAAAAAAATATCTGCTTATTATAACTTAGATAATGGAACAGGAAAAATTCGTGGTGTTTATTTACAAGGTAATGCGGCAGCTGGTCCGATTTTCCAAAGCTGGTTAACGCCATTCGCAGATTTAGGTGCAAAAACAATTACGGTAAGCAACACTGGTGGAACCGACCACCAGGCATTTGATGCTGTTGGCATTCCAGGTTTTCAATTTATACAAGACCCAGCAGATTACAATACGCGTACACACCACAGTAATATGGATACTTACGATAGATTAGTTGAGGATGACCTAAAACAAGCATCAACAATTGTTGCTTCCTTTGTCTATAACACTTCGCAACGCGATGCACAAATTCCAAGAAAATAATTGCCAACCGTTCCAGCTGCTGCTGCAACGGCAACCGCAACTCCAGTACGCAATTAAGATTTTAGAATAACTCGATAAAAAACCTTGGCAGAAAGAAACTGCCAAGGTTTTTCTATTTTAAGAATCAAAGAAACTACTTATTCTTATTGTCGTACTTTCTTTGATTATCCTTATTCGAAGTTTGATCAGAACGCTGTCCTCCACCATTTGTTATTCCCTGAATTTTCTTATCGGTTTTAACATCGTGATTTGCTCTGTCTGCAATTGAACTTCCCTGAACTGTCGAATTGTTTTTTGGTGTGCTCGTATTTTTCATAGCTATAAAATTTAGTGAATAATAATTTACTGAGCGTTATATTATTAACTAATAATAAAGTAAATGGTTTTAATTTTTTAAATAGATAAAACGTTTTTATGAAGAAACTTTCCTAAATAAACCTAGATGGCAGAGATATGGGGACACGCACCTTGGCTATTGCCATGGAACGTATCTCCACTTTCTATAAAGTAATTGGAGTTGAAATTGAAACAGTTTCTAAGGGAATTAATGATAATGTTCGGTGAAGACACAGATCATGGAGTGGCATAGATTTCCTTAGATGGTTAAAATAAATGACTAGCGTCATTAGTAGCATGGTAAAAGAACAGCCTAAGAATTTAACGAGCAGGACAAATTTTTATTTGCAATTACATTTACATTATCTACAACTTCAGGTATTAATTTGATTATTTGGATTTGTTTTTGTTTTATTCGGCATTTGATTATTAATTTAGCAAGATTATACAACAAAATAAATACGTGAAAAAAAACATATTCCTGGCTATTGCGCTTTGCATTGCCACTTTTTCTGTGAGCGCACAGAAACAAACTTACCTCGAAATGTTAGCCAATCAACCAAAATGGGTTGATTCTGTTTTTAATAAATTAAATCGTAGAGAACGTATTGCACAAATGTTTTTCGTTCGTGCTCATACTAACTTAGGGCAAAAGTATACAGATTCAGTTGGCTTGGTAATTAAAAAAGAGCAACTAGGTGGGGTTATTTTTTTTCAAGGCGGCCCAGTTAGGCAGGCAGTAGCTACAAATGCCTATCAG
Source organism: Pedobacter jamesrossensis (assembly GCF_042650905.1). Taxonomy (NCBI): domain Bacteria; kingdom Pseudomonadati; phylum Bacteroidota; class Sphingobacteriia; order Sphingobacteriales; family Sphingobacteriaceae; genus Pedobacter; species Pedobacter jamesrossensis. The sequence continues at coordinate 39,535 of NZ_JBHSBY010000146.1, forward strand.
AAAGTGAGCCGTGTACCCTTAATTGTGGCAAATGATGGCGAATGGGGCTTGGGAATGCGGCTGGATAGTACAATTTCTTTTCCATACCAAATGACATTAGGAGCTATACAAAATAAAGAGTTGCTGTATAAAATGGGTTTAGAAGTTGCAAAAGACTTTAAACGTATGGGTATGCAAATGAATTTGGCACCAGATGCTGATATTAATAACAACCCAAAAAATCCGGTAATTAATTACCGTTCTTTCGGTGAAAACAAATATAATGTTGCTACAAAAACTGGCGCATATATGAAAGGTATGCAAGATGGCGGATTGTTAACTACACTAAAACATTTCCCTGGGCATGGCGATACGGATGTAGATTCGCACTACGATTTACCTCAGCTGACTTTTAGCGCAACACGTTTAGATACGCTAGAAATGTATCCTTTTAAAGAATTGATTAAGCAAGGTGCATCGGGTATTATGATTGCACACATGAATATCCCATCTTTAGACAAAACACCCAATTTGCCTTCTACCCTATCGAAACCGATTGTTACAGGCATTTTAAAAGACAAATTAGGCTTTAAAGGTTTAATTATTTCTGATGCGATGGACATGAAAGGTGTGGTAAAATACTTTAAGGATGGAGAGGCCGATTTACTTGGGATTATTGCCGGAAATGATATTTTAGAGCTTTCTGAAAATAGTGACAGAGCAAATAAACTGATTCGTAAAGCGGTGAGACAGGGCAGAATAGAAATGAAAACTATTGATGAAAGTGTTCGAAAAATTTTAACAGCTAAATATTGGGCTGGTTTAAACAAACGAGATACAATTATTACTCAAGGAATTGTTGCTGGTGTAAACCGTAATACCAGTAATGCTTTGGTACAAGAATTAGCAAATGCATCTGTTACTTTATTAAAAGGAAAAGAATATATTAAAAATATGATTCCGATTAGAAGAACGGCTATTATAAGTATTGGTGTCCCTTCAGTTACGAGATTCCAAAAAGAGATTTCGAAAGGTTTTTACAATTCGGTTTATTACGTTTTAGATAAAGATGCAAGTGCAGCACAAATTTCAAATATTGCCCGAGAAATTGGTGCATTCGACCAAGTAATTGTGGGTATTCACGATGCTCGTTCCAGACCGGCAAACAACATCCCGTTAAATGCTGGTGTTAAAAACTTTATTAAAGAATTATCTGGCAAGAATGCTGTTTTCGCATTATTTGCTAATCCTTATAACCTATCAGCCTTACCTGGTTTAGAGAATAGTAAAGGTTTGGTTATTGGATATCAGAAAGAAGATTATATGCAGATTTCTGCCGCTGCTGTAATTAATAATCGTTTGGTTCCTTCAGGTAAATTACCTGTTAGTATATTGCCAAATTATAAATTCGGAGATGGTTTGTAAGTTTCTGTAACAACAAAGACGATGAGAACACAAATAATAAACGCCAACTGTAAAAGCTGGCGTTTATTATATAAAATTAATTCCACTACAAAAGCACGGAAATCAAGGGATTTAATTTTCTGTAGAACAAACTACTTATTTGGCTTTGTACGTTTCCGGACTCACCGCGGCAACCGTCCATCCCTTTAAAAACGAAATTGTTTTTTTCACATCGTGACCAACTTTTCGTTTGCCATTTGCTCCAATTTCTTCGCTTTCTAAGTAAGAAGAATTTTCGATATGTAGAACCTTCCCTTTTCCATCTAAAACAACAAAAACCGGATAACCAAAACGATTTGGGAAACCTAAATATTTCATAGCCTCATCGTTATGATGGTCTTTATCCCAGTTTACCAAAACATATTCGTAATTGTCATTTATGGTTTGTTTTAAAATTGCCGTTGTATCTACAAGATTGTGGAAAGCAATACACCAAGAACACCAATTACCACCAACCTGAACTAAAACATGCTTATTTGCCTTCGCAGCTTTTTCTGTTGCTGCTTTTAAATCTGCCATTGCATTTGCATCAGGGTTGTAAATATGTACACCTTCTGTTTTTGCCTGACTGAAAGCCACCGTAGAAATAAATACCGCAGCCAATAAAATGAATATTCTTTTCATAATTTTTAGATTGAAGATACAAAATTAATAAAGTCTACTGGGTTTATAGATTATGAGTAAGTTCTTTACAGAACAAATACATTTTTACAAAAGCTTATCTTTGTGCTGTTGATGAATTTTTTAGACATACATACGCATAAAGCCGCTCAGGAAAATGGCACAACTAGCATTCAAAGTTTATCACTTACGAGTGATGTTTTTTTAGCGATGCCTAAAACTAAACCGATTTCAATTGGTCTTCATCCATGGTATGCTAGGTTGGATAAACTGGAATTACAAATGAAATACCTGAGTGTTCTTGCAAATCAAACAAATGTGAAATTGATTGGCGAATGTGGTTTAGATAAACTTAAAGGTGAACACCTCGAAAATCAAATCGCTATACTGGAAAAACAAATTGCACTTGCCGAAAAGTTAAACAAACCGTTGATTCTACATTGCGTTAAAGCTTTTTCCGAATTAATTGAAATTAAAGATAGATTGAAAGTTAAAGTCCCAATGATTATTCATGGTTTTAATAAAAATGAAGCACTTGGAAAACAGCTTTTGAACAAAGGATTTCTGCTTTCCTTCGGAAAAACTATTTTGAATAAAAATTCTGGCGCAGCAAAGCTGATTCAAAATCACGATAATTTCTTTTTAGAGACCGATGATTCGGAAACATCAATTGAAGAAATCTATCAGGCTGTATCAAATTTAAAAAACTGTAGCATTGATGAATTAAAAGCACTTATTTTTGCCAACTGGAAAAAGTTAAATTTAACCCCATACACCTAAGGGGGCTAATGAAGGTCTAAAATTAAATATTTTTAAACTTAAAAAAACTCCCCTTTAGGAGTTGGGGGTAATTATGTCAGATGTTTCTTGGCTGTCGCGGTCAGCTTTACTTATAGGCAATGATGGAATTGATAAACTTCAATCAAAACATGTTTTAGTTATCGGTTTAGGTGGCGTTGGTTCTTTTGCTGCAGAATTTATTTGTCGCTCTGGAATTGGCGAACTGACTATTGTGGATGGCGATGTGGTCGATCCAACAAACAGGAACAGACAATTACCAGCCTTAGCTACAAATCACGGAGTGGGAAAAGCTAAAATTATGCAGGAACGTTTGTTAGCAATTAATCCTGATCTAAAACTACATGTAGTTGATACTTTTCTAACGCCAGAAAAATGTAGAGAAATTTTAGAATCGAAATTCGATTATATAATGGATTGCATAGATAGTGTAATGCCAAAAATTACTTTATTGGGAACAGCACTGGAAAAAAATATTCCGATTGTAAGTTCGATGGGTGCTGGTGGCAAAATGGACCCAACGCGATTAAGAATTGCGATGTTACCAGATACTTATCAATGTGTTTTTGCAAGCTATGTTCGTAAGCGCTTAAATAAATTAGAAAATGCATCTAAAATAAAAGCTGTTTTTTCTACCGAAGAAATGGACAAAAACTCTATGATAATGACTGATGGAAGCAACTTTAAACGTTCTGCATACGGAACTGCCTCTTACTTACCCGCAGCATTTGGTGGTGCTTGTGCATCAATAGTTATTCGCGATTTACTTGGCTTAAAAATTGAAATGGCCGAACGACCATTAAGGATTAGTCATAAAACCTTGGCTAAAAGAAAAAGTAAAAAGAAATAATTTTCTATCAATTGTTAATATTCTGATTTCGGGAAAATTTTAAATTGTTGTAAGTTTAAAAAGCAAGTGACCAAAAGTGAAATTATAAGGTGCAGAAAATGATGTAATGCAAAAGAAACTAACCCGACTAATTTAGACGCCCAGCATTCCCCTTTTCCAGATGGGTATTAAAAGAACAAATAATGATGATACAATACTGAGAACATTTAGAATCTGAACAAAAAACAATATGCCCCAACCACTCAAAATTCTTCAAGCCTCTGCAGGTTCTGGTAAAACATTTAGTCTTACGGCACATTACCTTACTTTGCTATTTTCTGGCGAGAATAAATATCGGGAAATTTTAGCTGTAACCTTTACCAATAAGGCAACAGAAGAAATGAAAACCCGAATTTTAGAGGTTTTGCATGGTTTGGCAAAAGGTAATCCTTCAAAAAAAATCGATGATTATCGAAAACTGGTTTTGATTGCTTATCCGCTATTAACTCCACAAGAACTTCAGTTTAAAGCCGATAAAATTTACCGCAAAATTCTTCATGATTATAGCCGCTTTTCGGTAAGCACAATTGATGGTTTTGTGCAAAAAGTAATTAGGGGTTTTGCTTTTGAACTGGGCTTAAACGCCGATTATAATTTAGAAATGAATTATGATAAGGTAAAAGATGATTTGGTAAACAAACTTGATGAAGCTTTAAACACCAATAAACAACTTTTACAGTGGATTATAGATTTGGCAATCGAACGTATAAGCGATAACAAAAGCTGGAATTACAAATTCGAACTATACAATTTAATCGGCGAAATATTTTCCGAACGCTTTCAGATTTTTGAAGATGCAGTTACAGCCTTAGGCCTAGAAAACATTGATGAACTTTTCAAAAAATATATTAGTGTAACCAAGGCAGAGATTAAAAATTTTGAAGAAGAAATTAGCAATCTTGCAACCGAGGCAAATGAAGCTTTAAATGTTTTGGGCGTAGAAAACGAACATCTTAAAGGAAAATCGAGAAGTGCTTTAGCTAAAATTATTTTAGTGGCTCGTGGCGATTTTTCTAAAATAGAACCACTTTTCAATTACATTGATGAACCTGATGAATGGTTTCAGAAAAACGCAAGCTTTCCCGAGGCTTTTGACCTTGTAAATCCTATTCTTCAAAAGATAAAAACACATTACTTAACACATTTGCCAAACTACAGTTTGGCAATCGCTTTCAACAAAAACCTGTATTACTTAAGGTTAATGCAGGAAATTGCCGTTTTACTTAAAGAATATAGGGCAGAAAATGACAATCTTTTAATCAGCGATGCGCAAAAACTAATTTCAGGAATTACAGAAGATGCTGGCGACAATCCTTCATTTATATGGGAGAAAGTAGGCAACAGATACCGTAATTTTCTTTTTGATGAATTTCAGGATACTTCCACCAGTCAATGGGGAAGTTTTAAATCTTTACTTACCAATGCAATGGCTACGCCAAGTGAAGATTTAATCGACCATTTAATAGTTGGTGATACGAAACAATCTATTTATCGCTGGCGAAATGGCGATTGGAATATTCTACACAAGCATGCTAAACGCGATGTTGGTGCAGCAAATGTATTAGAAGATAGTTTAGCCGAAAATTACCGAAGCACAGAAAACATCATCACTTTCAACAATTTCCTTTATCGATCCATTCCGATAACCCTCCAAAACGAGTTAAATGCAAATTTAGCCAATAAACCGGATAGCATTTCAAATTGGTGGGCTGAGGAAAATTACACACAGATTATTACTGATATTTATGCAGGCTCGACGCAAAAATTTGCTGCAAATACCTTAAAAGGCGGAACGATAAAAATTAAAAAATTTAGTAAGGAAAGCGCACCAGATGAAGCTCGTTTTACAGAAACTATTTTTAGAGATATTGCCTTAAACGATGTCATCGAAGAAATTAAAATTTTAAAGGATGAGCAGAATTATGCACTGAAAGACATTGCCATTTTAGTACGATCTAATAGCGAAGCCTTACTTACCGTGCGCAAACTAATGGAGCATAATCTACCTGTTTTATCTGGCGATGCACTGTTAATTTCAAATAATTCGGCAATACAATTAATCATTAACACCTTAAAAGTATTAATAGGTTTAGAGTCTCAAAGCGCACTTTATAAGGCAAATTGTATTGCGCTCTATCATTCGCTCCGAGATAAAGAACCTGATGCAAATCATTATATAAATCTTACAAATAAACCGCTTAACCAACTTGCAGAAGTTTTACCTTCAGCACTATGCGAAAACTGGCAGAGCTGGTTGCAACTTCCACTTCCAGAATTGGTCGAAATATTAATTGAAAGTTATGGTTTAAAAACATTAACCGCCCATCTTCCGTATCTTTTGGCTTTTAGAGATTTAACCGCATCAGCCTCCAAACTTGGAGAAAAAGGAATTATAGCATTTTTAACCTGGTGGGAAGAAGATGGAATTAAAAAATCTTTGCCTTCTCCAGAAGGTGCCGACGCCATTCAAATTATAACCATCCACAAATCGAAAGGATTGGCTTTCAGAGCGGTTTTTGTACCTTTCTGTAATTGGGAAATTAAAGGAAAAGCCAATAGTACTTTCTGGGTATCATCAGAAGAAACAGTTTATAAAGAATTAAAGGGAATTCCGTTGAAATACAACGAGGCTTTAGCCGATTCGGCAATAGCAAAAGCATATTATGAAGAACTGTTGTACAACAATATGGATGCATTAAATATGCTTTACGTAGCCACAACTCGCTCTAAAGATTATCTCTACATCTCTACTATGGGAAAGGCAGAGCCCAAAGGAAATAAAGAAGTTAATTTATCGAACATGGGCGATGTAATTAACTTAACATTTAAAGATAATTTTGATGAAAATGGAGTTTACGAAATTGTGGATTATATTTCATCAGAAAGCAAAAACAACAAAACTAACCTTATAGATTTAAAGCATTATCCAACCACAACAAGGCTATCAGAATTGTATATTTCATCAGAAGAGAAACATTTAAAGCATTTAGTAAACATCGAAAAATCTGGCAGAAAAGGTTCATTATTACATGATATTTTGGCAAATGCCAGCTCCAAAAAAGACGTTGACAAATACATTACAACCTTAATTTTAGATGGAATTGTGCAGGAAGAGGAAAAGCAAAAACTAATAGAATCAGCCTTAGAAGTTCTGAATAATGTAGAATTAAAAACTTTACTAAATAAGGCAACCGAAAATATTGTGGAAAAAAGCATCATCGATTCAAATGGTAAGCTTCATCGTCCTGATAGAGTTTTAATTAATGCGGACGAAGTAATTATTCTTGATTATAAGTTTACGCTTACCGAAAGCGATAAGCATATCGAGCAGGTAGAAAATTATAAAAACCTGCTTATAGAAATGGGACATAAAAATGTTAAAACCTATTTGTTTTACGCCGTTAGCGGTAAATTAAAGCTAGTGTAAATGATCAAGCCATTTTTACAAGAAGTTGCCGAAGATTTAATTGAAAAATTTGGAGCCAATCTCCAACATTGCGCTATCGTTTTCAACAATAAGCGACCATCTGCCTATATGCAGAAATATTTAGCCAATATTATTAAGAAACCATTTTTTAGTCCTTCTTTTTATACCATACAAGAGTTTTTCGCTACTGCTACGAAATTTAAAATCGCCGATTTTTATCTGCAGTTTTTCACACTTCATAAAATCTACAATGAATTGTTAGCAGAAGAAAAGCTTGAACCGATTTCGAGTCACAAATTCTTTCCGTTAGCTAAAATTATTTTAAGCGATTTTACCCAGATTGATAATGATTTGGTTGATGCAGGAAAACTGTATCGCGACTTGGAAGATATTTCTGTTATCAATAAAGATTTCGACTATTTAAGCCCTGAACAGTACCAATTTTTAGCACAATTCTGGACTTCCTATTCTGAAGGCAAACATAAAAAGCAGCAAGAACTTTTTATTAAAATGTGGCGGAGAATGCCAAAGCTTTACCATAAATTTCATGCTGCACTTAAACAACAAGATTATTTAACAAACGGCTATGTTTATCGCCATTTGGCCGAAGAAACAGAAAGTCAAAATGATTTACCAGTTAATTTTGACAAAGGAAAAATCATTTTTGTTGGTTTTAATGCACTAACAAGTGCAGAGGCGAAAATATTTAAGCAGCTACAAGAGACTGACAAAGCCCTGTTTTATTTCGATGCCGATGAATACTATTTAAATGACCCCTTACAGGAGGCCGGATTATTTTTAAGGAAAAACCTGAACCTTTTGGGCTTGAAAAATGTATTTGAAAATAAACCGAGCTTAATGAAAACAGAAAAGCATAAGGTTAATGTTTTCAAAGTTCAGGGGCAATCTGCTCAGGCAAAAATTCTAAATAATATTTTAGAAGAAGATTATTTAAATACCGACGCAATTGGCTCTACAGTTGTGGTTTTGGCCGATGAAAGTTTGTTGTTGCCAGCTTTGCAAACCATTCCTACAAATTATAATGGCAACACAATCGACCTAAATGTAACAATGGGCTTTGCTTTGTCTACATCGAGTATTTTTGGTTTAGCCGATTTGTGGTTTTCATCTCAAATTGAAATTTCGCGTACCGGAAAGGTTTCCTATAAAAACGTAGAGGCTTTTTTAACACATCCGTTAACCGGATTGACTCAAAAGATGCGTGAAAAAATTCTTACGGCACTATTAGCAGAAAACGAAGTAGAAATTGGGCACGAGAGGTTGTTGAGACAAAGCGGACTATTTGAAGTTTTTTATAAAAAAATCGATAGTCCTAAAGATGTTGTACCATACTTACTAGAAGTTTTAGACTTTATTTTAACTCGATTATCAAATGCGAAAACGCTTAAAAAAATCGATGCAGAACTTTTTGTAAAAACTATCCAAGAATTAAACCGTTTGCATGATACTTTTGGAAAACACATTGGCGATGAAGAAATCCAATTTGTAATTTATCTGGTTCAAAAATCATTACAAGCTATTGCAGTTCCGCTTTCAGGCGACCCTTTAAATGGAATTCAGCTGATGGGATTACTCGAAACCAGAAATTTGAATTTTGATAAAGTAGTAATTTTGGGTTTTAATGAAGGTATTATTCCAAAATCTTCTATCGGAAATAGTTTTATTCCAGATTCTATCCGAAGGGTTTATGGTTTGCCAGTTTTAGAAAATCTTGATGCCATTTCATCATATATGGTTTACCGCTTAATGCAAAGGGCAAAAAACATCAACTTTGTTTACAACAGCTTAACCGACGAAAGTACCTCAGGTGAAGCCAGCAGAATTTTAAAGCAACTGGAGTACGAAAGTGGATTTGATTTTACTTACAATGAACTTAATCTGGATGTAAAAACTGAACCTTTTAGAGAAGTTCGTATTGAGAAAAGTAATAATGTTTTTATTCAGGAAACGCTTCAAAAATATCTTGATAAAAAGAAAGTGCTTTCACCTTCGGCTTTAACCCAGTATATCTCCAATCCAATAGATTTTTTCTTCAACTACATTGCAGGAATTAAAGAACCTAAAGAAGTGAGTGCCGTTGTAGAGGCGAATGAAATTGGCTCAATTTTACACAAGGTAATGGAATATTTTTATCAGGATTTGATGAAAGCTGAAATTACCACCGACCGAATTACAGAGAAAAGAAAACAGATTCCAGTGCTTATTCAAAAGGCTTTTAATGCAGTTATGTTTAATCATCCAGATAAGGTGATGGAATATAAGGGTATGCAAAAAGTAATTTTATCGATTGTTGATGCTTATGTTAATATTATTGTAAATCAGGATATTTCTCAAACACCATTTAATATCATAAGCTTAGAACAAAAGGTTGAAGCGGAGATTAGTTTTCCATTAAATGGGAAAGATGCAAGTGTTAAAATCTTCGGATATATTGATCGGGTTGATGTAAAAGATGGCGTAACTAAAATCATCGACTATAAAACAGGAAGTGACAAGTTAACTTTTAAAGATATTACAGCGCTTTTCAATTCTGATGGAAAAAATATCAACAAAGCTTTAGTTCAAACTTTACTTTATACCTATGCATATGAGCAATTCTCGGGTAAAGCTTTTGTAGAGCCAAATTTATACGTTGTTAAAACAATGGCTGTTGACGGTGTTTGGTTTAAATCGGGCAGGCAAACTCTATCAGGAGCATATCTCGAAGAAATTAAACCTGAGTTTTTGGCTGAGCTAAGGAAAAAGCTTACCGAACTATTCGAATCACCATATTTTGTAGCAAGTGCAGTTGAAGATAATTACAAGTACTCTATTTACAAAACTTTGTTTGGGAAATAATTCGGCTAAAGCCGATATATCAAATTTTTATCCCTTGGTTGAAACCAAGGGCAAAGAATGAAAGCGAATCGTCCTAATCAAACTGAAGCAATTATCTGCTTTATTCATCACAGCTTGATAAGCTAACTGTTTACAAAAAAGGCATTTACTGGCTTTAGCAAAAGATTTACACAATAATTTATTTATAGAGATTTGCCATAACCAAATCGCTCTATACTCCATCCATTTCATTGCAGTCTGCTTTAGCTGACTGTCATAAAAAATCCTTATATTGGCTTTAGCCAAAAACTTAGCTATGTCGTATACAAAAATTTGGGTGCACTTAGTGTTCTCAACCAAAAACCGACATCCCTATCTAACTAAAAACATCCGTTACAAGCTGCAAAATCACATCATAGAAAACTGCAAAGAAAAATCAATTTTTCTAACTGCTATTAATGGTTACACCGAACATCTTCATTGCATAATATCATTAGGAAAAGAACAAACTATTGCAAAAATCGCTCAACTAATTAAAGGAGAATCTGCATATTGGATGAATAAAAATATGCTTACAGATGAGACTTTTATGTGGCAAGATGATTATTTTGCCGTTTCTGTTAGCGAGTCGAATTTGGAAATAGTAACTCGTTACATTAAAAATCAAGAAGAGCATCATCGTAAGAAATCATTTCACAATGAAGCAAAAGAATTCGTCAGTAAATTTAAGTTTGAATTACAAAAAGAATAAAATGCTAACCCTAAACTTTACGAAATTTCCAGCACTCGAAACCGAAAGATTAATTTTAAGAGAACATAGCCCTTCTGATGCCGAAACCTTGTTTGCCATGCGCACCAACGAAACAGTAATGAAATATATCGATCGTGAGCGACCAAAAGATTTACTAGAAATTGAAACATTCATTACCGCATTTAACAGGGGTTTCGAAAATGGCGACAACCTCGCCTGGGTAATCGCTTTAAAAGAAAATCCTGACAAAATGATTGGTTCGATAGGATATTGGCGGACAGATTATGGAAACCATAGAGCAGAAATTGGTTACATGCTCCACCCAGATTACTGGAGAAAAGGAATTATATCGGAAGCATTAAAAAGAACGATAGCTTTTGGATTTGAAGAAATTAACCTGCATACCATCAAAGCAAATATTAATATTGAAAATGATGCATCAAGAAAAATGCTAATTAAACATGGTTTTGTTAAGGAAGCGCATTTCAAACAAGATTATTATTTCCGTGGCCAATTTTTAGATAGTGAGATATACGGATTATTAAATCCGAATCATTAGCGCATAAATCTTTATATTATGTATTGTTTAGACAGAATAACAGAGCAAACCATCAAGGCTGATGCCCGGCTTTATAAAAATTTGACTTGACAAGAGTGATTAAAATAAAAACGATATATTCCGATAAAACACCTGTCTTTAATACAATCAACCTCTATTCTGTAGCATTACGAAATAATATTTCATCTTCTTGCCAATTATTGAAAAATACAACAACATTATGCTAAAAAAACAAGCATAATCAACCATAATTATTACAAAATACAGGCATTATAGCCTTTGGTTTCAATGGTTTTAATAATTATATTTGCCACCGTTATTAAAATTTACAATGAGAGAAATCCAATTTAGAGAAGCACTACGCGAAGCCATGCAAGAAGAAATGCGTAAAGATGACCGCGTTTTTTTATTAGGTGAAGAAGTAGCAGAATATAACGGTGCATACAAAGTAAGTCAGGGTATGCTTGATGAATTTGGTGCTAAACGTATTATTGATACCCCAATTGCCGAATTAGGTTTCGCTGGGATTGCAACTGGTGCAGCAACAGCTGGCCTTATTCCAATTGTAGAGTTTATGACATTTAACTTCTCATTGGTAGCAATCGACCAAATCATCAACGGCGCTGCAAAAATTTTATCAATGAGTGGTGGTCAGTTCTCATGCCCTATGGTATTCCGCGGACCAACAGGTAACGCTGGTCAATTAGGTGCCCAACACTCACAAAACTTCGAAAACTGGTTTGCTAATACTCCAGGTTTAAAAGTAGTTGTTCCATCAACTCCTTACGAGGCTAAAGGTTTATTAAAGCAAGCTATTATCGATCCGGATCCAGTTATTTTCATGGAATCGGAAGTAATGTATGGCGATAAAGGCGATGTTCCTGCAGAAGAATATTACATTGAATTTGGTAAAGCAAACGTAACTAAACAAGGTACTGATGTAACTATTGTAACTTTCGGTAAAATGTTAACTCGCGTGGTAAATCCAGCGGTTGAAGAATTAACCAAAGAGGGAATCAACGTAGAAGTTATTGATTTACGTACTGTTCGTCCTATCGATTACGATACAATTATCGAGTCTGTTAAGAAAACAAACCGTTTAGTTGTTGTAGAAGAAGCTTGGCCTTTAGCATCGCTTTCAGGTGAAATTGCTTTCATGGTACAGAAAAAAGCTTTCGATTACTTAGACGCTCCGGTTTTACGTATCACTTGTGCAGATGTTCCACTTCCATATTCACCAACTTTAATTGCTGCCAGCTTACCAAACGCAGAAAAAGTAATTAAAGCGGTTAAAGATGTAATGTACGCTACAAAATAAACCAATAGGTTTTACAAAATACAAATCCTTTAAGCAATGCTTAGGGGATTTTTTTTGCCTTTTTGTCGCATATCAATCATTTGCCACGTTTACCTTAATAAAACTAATCTGATGAAGAAACTACTATTATTGCTCGTAATCTGTACAGCTCTTTCCTGTAAAAAAGATGCCGATAAAACCCTAATTAACACAAACTGGGTAATAGAATCGACTACAGTTACACCAGCCATGACAAGTGGTGGTAAAACAAGTACCAATTATCTAGAATTAATGGGGCCAAGTAGTTGTGATGCAACATGGATACTTTCCTTTGCGAAAGATGGCACTTTTACTGCTGGCGCTAATGGAGCATTATGTGATCTCTTTGTTGATAAAAGCATTAAAACATGGAAAAAAAATGGCGATCAGATATTTCTATCTACAGACCCAAATTTTCCATTTATCCTTAAGAATGGTAAGCTTACACAAACCAAAACTATTTCCTCACAAAACGGTATAGTTTATACTTTTGTTTACGTTTATATAAGCAAATTAATGTAACCATGCATTAGGTCTTTGTTATTTTTAGCTATAGCAATAACTTCAATATCATCCTTTAAATTAGAAGCTATGAAAAAATTAATATTACTTGCAATTACTATCATTTTGTTTGGATGCAAAAAGAAAGACAAGGAAGCAGATCAAATAACTAAGCAAAAGTGGGTGTTAGAAACCGCAACAGTTACACCGGGGTTTAATATTAATGGAAAACTTATAACAGATTACAAAAGTATAGAGGGGGTTAATGGTTGTTTGTCTAACAACTATACATTAACTTTTCTTGCAAATGGAACTTATCAAATCTCCTCTACTGGTTTGTTATGCGATATGCTACCAAATAGTCCTGAACAAAGGTGGAAAAGATCGGGTTCACAAATAATTTTAACTCGAAAATCTGCTCCAGAAATATTTTGTAACCTAAATGGAAATACCTTAAATTATACAATAGTTAATACACCGGGAGTAGCTTACTACTCTGTTTTATATTCTTTTAAAGCACAATAATTTTGAAAATTTTAATGGTTTGCTTAGGTAATATTTGTCGATCGCCATTGGCAGAAGGCATTATGCGCCACTTATCTGATGAGCAAAACCTAAATTGGGAGATTGCTTCGGCGGGTACAGGAAACTGGCATATTGGAAGTGCTCCAGACCATAGAAGTATCGCTGCAGCTAAATCCTTCGGGTACGATATTAGTAAACAAAAAGCACAGCAATTTAACCACGCTATGTTTGCAGAATACGATTTGATTTTGGTAATGGATAAGAACAATTTAAAGGATGTTCTTAGTTTAGCAAAAACGCAAGAAGAGTGTAAAAAGGTTAAACTTTTTTTAGATAACGACGAAGTTACAGACCCATATTGGGATAATAGCCTTTTCAGCACGGTTTGCCGACAAGTTGAAGAAAGATGTAAAGAAATTATCAAACAACTTTCTTAATTTAGTTTGCAGTTTAACTGTATTCAAATCTCTAACCATTTATAATTATGAAAAAGATTCTTTCGTTTTGCTTCTTAATCTGTGCTGTAATTTTCCTTCAGAGCTACATTTCAGCTAAAAAAATACCTAGGATTTTAGTGTTTTCCAAAACGAAAGGATTTCGTCATGCATCTATTGGGGCTGGAAAAACCGCTATTCAGAAGTTAGGTGTGGAACATAATTTCTCTGTTGATACCACAGAAAATGCAGCGCTGTTTACCGAAGCTAATCTGAAAAATTATGCTGCAGTTATTTTTTTAAGTACAACAGGTGATGTTTTAGATAACGCAGAACAAGCGGCATTTGAACGTTATATTCAGGCAGGCGGAGGTTATGTTGGCGTTCATGCAGCAACAGATACAGAATACGATTGGCCTTGGTATGGAAAGCTTGCAGGTGCTTATTTTACAAGCCATCCCGCACAACAAGAAGCCAGATTTGTAATAAAAGACAGGAAACATCCATCAACAAAGTTTATGACAGATTCAATCTGGATGCACCGGGATGAGTTATACAACTTTAAAGATATTAATCCGCATATTAAGGTGTTAATTACAATTGATGAATCTTCTTACAAAGGTGGTACCAATGGAAAGTTTCATCCTTTTAGCTGGTATCACAACTTCGATGGCGGAAGATCGTTCTACACCTCAATGGGGCATACAGATGAAGCCTGGAAAGATGATAAGTTTTTAAAACATTTATATGGTGGGATTGAATACGCCATTGGTGGGCAAAAGAAACTCGATTATTCTAAAGCACGCACTAAATTGCCTTAATAACATGTTCAAGAGCAAAATAATCCAAAAAGTTTATCTTGGATTATTTTGATTAATGTCATTCAAATTTTAATAAAATAGTTGTGAAAGTACGTTTGTTGCCGATGGGGCTGCTGGTTTTAAAGAACTGAACTTCGTTAATTGAGCAACTGTTAAAGCAGTACCTAATTTTGATTTTAAACCTGAAAAAAGTTTTCCAAATTTACTTTGATAAGCGGCTGGGTCAGTTTTTTGTGTGGTCATAATTGTGGCTTTTTGAACTAAAAAGTCTTTAACAGCCGATGTAACAGTAGGTTTTTGAGCCGCTGTTAAATTTAAGCTAGGTGTTAATTTACCCATGATGCCAGATGTTAATGTGTTGACATCAAAGCCTGCAGACGATGCAATAGCTGTTGCTTTACTTAAAATGCTTTGTGCATTTGACGCAAAATTTAACCCAATTACCAGGGCAGATAGAATTATCAATTTCTTCATTTTGTAATCATTTTAAACGAAGATAATAGATTTACACCTTTTAAGAATGAATATTTTATTATGATTTTATTTTTCTTTCATTAACCAGGTATATGAAATTAAGCATGCAAAATGAGGCAATGGCTCCGAAAGTATGCCATAAAAAGTGCGTGCCAATTGATAATATTCCCCATTTATCTGCTATGCGAAAGGTTAAGGCAAATACAAACGATATTAAAGCAAACCCTACCCATTTGCCATTCTTCCAGTCTGTTTTAATTAAATAGCCAAAAACAGGAAAAAGAACTAACGCAGCCATTAAAGCGTAATTAATATTTATAAATATCTGAAAATCACCACCGGTAAATTGTCCTCTTAAAAAAAACTGAAACATAGTATAAATGAATACAATGGTAACGGCAAAGTACCACTTAGTAATTTTTGCAAGAAAATAAACACCTGCTGAAAGACAGAGCAACATAATTGGCACCCAGTCCATCATAATAAAAATTGGCCATCGCCTAAAACCATGGTAAGTTGTTCCGCCAATTCCACCGATGTAGAGCAGCGCTAAAGCGAGGCTTAAAAATTGATGTTGTTTAAAATTCCCCCAAAGTTTGAAGGTAAAGAAAACTGCAATTACCAAAAAGAAGCAGCTTGTAATTGTATTTAAGGGTTCAGGAAATAATTGAGTGAGGTTTGTTTCGGTGTACATTGTACCACCATCAGGGGGATTTTGAATAAAAGCGCTCATAATTTTACAGCGTATGATGTATTTTAATATTTGCAATCTGCATTTATAAAATCAATATTTTGGTCTTTTTGATTGGTATTTTAAGTAAAAAAAATGCGACTATAATTTAATTGGATGCTAACATAAATATTCATCATTTAAATGTGTTTGTTTTTAAAGCATAAGACTGTTTAAGTATAGCCGCTATAGCTAAGCGTTGTAGGTATAAAAAAAAAATGACAAACTTTTTTTTAATTGATCGTGTTGAATTAATACATCGAAACTATTATAAAAAAAACATGAAAACTACAATAGCAACAGCAGAGGTATTAAATGACCTAGTTCAAATTAATAACGACCGTATAGAAGGTTATGAAAAAGCTCGTCAGGAATTAAAAGATGGCGATGCAGATTTAAAATCTTTATTCTTAAATATGATTGAAGAAAGTCAGAAATATAGAATGGCTTTAGCAACTGAAATTGCAGCTTCAGGTGAAGATATTGAAACCGGAACAACAACATCAGGAAAGATTTACAGAGGCTGGATGGACGTTAAGGCATTATTTACTGGTCACGACCGCCAAACAGTTTTAAATAACTGCGAATTTGGAGAAGATGCAGCTCAAAATGCTTATAAAATGGCCCTTGAAGATGAGGATTTACCATCAAATATCAGAGAATTAATTTCTGATCAAAAAGCATCATTAAGAATAGCGCACGATGAGATTAAGAGATTACGCGATTCTCAAGCGTAAAATTTAGCTTTAGTTAACATAGAAAATCCTTTGCAGAAAAATTATTTGCAAGGGATTTTTTATTTTTTTTGAGGAAAAGAAGATTTTTTTCTATCATTGCATCCCCATTAAAAGCCTCCTTAGCTCAGCTGGTAGAGCAACTGACTTGTAATCAGTAGGTCATTGGTTCGATTCCGATAGGAGGCTCTTCTTAATTTCTAGCTATTAGAATTTAAGATTTTATATTGTATTCCAAATATACAAATCTCCAAAGCGTTTGCTCTTCATTACATATCGTAAATCCAAAATCGTAAATTTGCTTCATGCTAAAATATTTTTCAGCCAATTGGATTTTTCCAGTAAATACTAATCCAATAAAAAACGGAATAGTTGCAGTTCATCCAAATGGAGAAATAGCAGACATTTTAACCGCAGAGCAAGCTCTTAGTCGTAATGTTGAGTTTGAGAAATATGCAGGGGTAATTGTTCCGGGATTTATTAATACCCATTGTCATCTCGAATTATCGTATATGTTAGGTAAAATCCCAAAACATACAGGTTTAGTAGAATTTGTACAAAGCATTATTAAAAGCAGACACACCGATATTGTGCAGGATAAATTGGCCATGCAGGAAGCCGACAAAATGATGTTTGATAATGGAATTATTGCCGTTGGTGATATTTCCAATCAAATAGCTTCTAAGACTATCAAAGCAAATAGCAAACTGTATTACCACACTTTTGTTGAGGTAATGGGGTTTAATCCAGATCGTGCAAGTGCAATAATGGATAGTGCTAACTGCATAAAGAAGGAGTTTTTACCTTTAGCAGCCAGCATTGTCCCTCATGCGCCTTATTCTGTTTCTTCTGAACTTTTTAACCTAATTAATGAAGAAGCAGAACAGCACAATACTTTTATTACAGTTCATAATCAGGAAACTCAGAACGAAAATTCTTTCTTTAAAGACAAAACAGGAGGCTTTTTAGAACTCTATAAATTTTTAGGTTTGGACATTTCATTTTTTCAACCATCAGGAAAAACTTCTCTGCAAAGCTGGCTCCCATACATAAAAAAGCAAAAAACACTATTAGTTCATAATACCGTTTCTAGTAAGGCAGATATAAAATTCGCCAGGCAAAAACATGCTAATTTATATTGGTGCCTTTGCCCCCAGGCAAATTTATATATCGAAAATTCTTTGCCTGATGTAGATTTATTTATCGACGAAAACGTTAAAGTAACTTTAGGAACCGATAGTTTAGCAAGTAATCAGCAGCTAAATATTTTATCAGAGATGAAAACTTTGCAAGAGCAAAAGCATGTCGATTTTGAAAAACTTTTACAATGGGCAACCATTAACGGAGCCGAATTTTTAGGATTAGAGAAGAAAATTGGAACGATAGAAAAAGGTAAAAGTCCAGGCTTAAATCTTATTCAGTTATCAGAAGATTTTATAATTGAGGATGACGGGGTGATTAAACTAATTTAAATTTATGAATCCAATCTGTAATCTTTTCAATATAAAATATCCAATTATACAGGCTGGAATGGTTTGGTGTAGTGGCTGGAAATTAGCCTCTGCAGTTTCTAATGCTGGCGGTTTAGGTATAATTGGTGCAGGCTCTATGTATCCTGAAGTTTTAAGGGAACATATTCGGAAATGCAAAATTGCAACAGATAAGCCTTTTGGTGTTAACATTCCACTCTTGTATCCAAATATTGAAGAAATTATAAATGTTGTTATTGAAGAAGATGTAAAAATTATTTTCTCTTCGGCAGGAAATCCGGCAACCTGGACGAGCATTTTAAAAGAAAAAGGAATTACAGTTGTTCATGTTATTGCGAACTCAAAGTTTGCTTTGAAAGCAGAAAAGGCTGGTGTGGATGCAATCGTTGCTGAAGGATTTGAAGCAGGCGGACATAATGGACGGGAGGAAACGACAACCATGTGTTTAATTCCAATGATAAAAGAAGTTATTCAAATTCCAATTATTGCCGCCGGCGGAATAGCAAGTGGAAAATCGATGTTAGCTGCATTTGCATTAGGTGCTGATGCGGTTCAAATAGGCTCTGCTTTTGCTGTTGCAGAAGAGTCGTCTGCTCATCCTTTATTTAAGGATAAAATTATTTCATCTGTGGAGGGCGACACCAAATTATCAATGAAAAAATTAGTTCCGGTAAGGCTATTAAAAAATAAATTTGCTGATATTGTTGAACAAGCGGAAGCCGAAGGCGCAAGCCAAAACCAGCTTACAGAACTTTTGGGCAGAGCGAGAGCAAAATTAGGTATGTTTGAGGGAGATGTAGAAAAAGGCGAACTCGAAATTGGCCAGGTATCAGCTATGCTTAAAGAAATTAAACCCGCAGCGCAGATTTTAACTGAGATTTGGCAAGAATTTATCGATGCGAAAGATAGCTTATCTCGTTTAACCATGTAATTAATTTATGAATACCAAAATATTAATGATTGCCAGTTGTATTCTTTTCGCTATAATGGGTGTCACTTGTTCTTTTCTCCCGGCTGAGATTTTAACTTTTTTAAAATTGGGAAACCCAGAAGCTTTGGTGCTTATTGTTCAAGTATTGGGTGCTCTTAATTTTGGTTTCGCTATTTTAAACTGGACAGCCAAAGCGAATCTTATTGGTGGTATATATAGTAAACCAGTTTCACTCGGGAATTCTATGCATTTTTTTATGGTTTTTATAATCCTGATTAAATACTTTTTAAAACACACGGAATTTACCATGATGATAATTCCAATCGCTATTTATGGATTTTTCGCTATAGCCTTTGGTTTAGTTTCTTTTGGGCAACATGAGTTTAAAAAAGGCTCAACATAAATCAAAAGAATTAACTTTGCAGAATTATGAAACACTTTAATATTACGATCACCGGTAAAGTTCAAGGCGTTGGTTTTAGGGAAACTTCAAAAATAATTGCCAACCAAATGACCGTTAATGGTTTCGTTAGAAATGAAAAGGATGGTTCGGTTTACATTGAAGCTGAAGCTGAAGATATTTTTCTTGAAGAATTTGTAAACTGGTGCCATGAAGGGCCAGATCGTTCTCGCATAGAAAAAGTTGTGGTTACGGAAGGTGAACTGAAAAACTATCGTAATTTTGAAATCTATAAAAAGTAGCAAGTATTTGGTGTCAAGTAGCAAGACCGTGATGGTGAGCTCAAAATCTTGATACCTGATACTTTCATCCTGATACTAATTAAATGTCTGTATATAAAAAATTTCTTGGGCAAACAATGGTTTACGGGATAAGTACCGTTTTTTCAAGATTGTTCAATTTTATTCTAACACCGATTTACACAGCGGTTTATAAAAAAGGTGTTTATGGCATTTTTACAAATATGTATGCCAACGCATCTTTAATTAATGCAGTTTTGGCCTTTGGAATGGAAAGTACCTATTTTAGGTATTTAAATAAATTTGAAGATAAAAAGCAGCAGGTTTACAACAATTCATTTTTGTGCATTGGCTTTATTTCTACGCTATTCTTAATTACTGGTCTAATCTTTTCTTCTTCAATAGCAGGATATTTGGCTACCAAAAGCAGCGAACTATCAGATTACAAACAGTACGTGAGCTTTTTTTTATGGATTTTATTTGTTGATGCAATTTGCGTTATCCCTTTTGCAAAACTTCGAGCAGATGGAAGGCCATTTAAATACAGCGTTGCTAAATTTTTAAATATCGGCTGCTTTGTTGGTTTTAATTTAATCTTTCTTTATTTAGTTCCTGCCATAATTAAACACAATTGGCTTGGTGCAGAATGGTTTGCTTCATGGTACAGGCATCAATGGATTGGATATGTTTTCGTAGCAAATCTTATTGCCTCGATTGCTACATTTATTTATTTACTTCCGGAATTTTTAAAACTTCAATTGCGTTTTGATGGTAAACTTTTCGAAAATATGTTCTCTTACAGTTGGCCAATTTTAGTTGCAAACCTATCTTTTATTGTAAACGAGAATTTGGATAAAATTGTGCTTCAGAAGTTACTACCCCCAGAAATTGCCGATGGCGAGGTTGGTATATATGGGGCGGTATGTAAAATCGCTATTTTTCTAAGTATATTTATCACAGCTTTCAGGCTTGGCGCAGAACCTTTCTTTTTTAGCCACGCTAAAGAAGCCAATGCAAGGAATACTTACGCAACCATTTTAAAATATTTCGTAATTGCATTATCCGTTCTTTTTGTTGGTATTATTGCTAACATCGAAGTATTAAAATTCTTTATTCGGAAGGAAGAATATTGGGTTGGTTTACCAGCCGTTCCTTACTTGTTATTGGGCTATGTTTGCCTTGGGATTTACATGAATTTATCAATTTGGTATCGCCTTTCAGATCAAACTCGTTTTGGATTATATATCTCTTTGGCCGGCGCTGTAATCACCATCGTTTTAAATGTTGTATTAATTCCTAAGTACAGTTATATGGGCTCTGCTTGGGTAAGTATGCTGGCTTATTTTGTTATGATGGTTTTGTCGTATATCTTAGGCCAAAAATACTATCCAATTCCATATAATCTAAAAAAGATACTGGCTTATTTGATCGTTTCAACCATAATTGTTTTCTCTTCGTTTTTTATCTTTAACAGAAATATTTACATAGGTAATGCAATGTTAATTGCTTTTGTTGCAGCTATAGCTTATTTTGAGAAAAACGATTTGATGAAAATACTAAAGCGATAATTTTTAATCAGTCACTCATATAATTCATTTATTCAGTATAAAATGGAAATAAAAATCATCAATAAGTCTGCGCATCCATTGCCACAATACGAAACTGCTCACGCTGCGGGTATGGATTTGAGGGCATCAATAAGTGAGGAAATTGTTCTTAAACCTTTCCAACGCCTGTTAATACCAACGGGTTTATTTATCGAATTGCCTATCGGCTTTGAGGCACAGATTAGACCGAGAAGTGGCTTGGCTTATAAACATGGAATTAGCATTGTAAATGCACCAGGAACTATAGATGCAGATTATCGGGGAGAATTAAAGGTTTTATTAATAAATTTATCAGATACTGATTTTAAAATCGTTAACGGAGATAGAATAGCGCAAATGGTTGTTGCTAAACATGAAACCGTTATCTGGCAAGCCGTTGAAGAATTAGGAGAAACACAAAGAGGCGAGGGTGGTTACGGGCATACAGGCAAAGCTTAATAATTGAGTTTTTGAATGATTGAATGTTTTGCATTTCGCAAATACACTCATTTTAATTCTCTTTCATTCAATCATTAAAAATATGATCAAAGGTTGTTTATTTCTCGCAGTAAGCTTTCTGAGCGTTCAAGCTTTCGGACAAGTTAAGCCTATTCCAGATCTTAGTCGCGATAGTAACATCGTGAAGCAGCTGTTTTTTGCGGCCTTGAGAGAAAAAATGTTTGAGAATTATGCCGTTGCTTCAACGAATTTTACCAAAATTGTTAGTCTGGATCCAAATAATCATGCGGCTTATTTTGAATTGGCAAACGCAAATTTTCGTCTAGATAAATTAACAGAAGCAGAGCAAAATATAAAGCAAGCAATAAAATTAAGCCCTGATAATAAATGGTATTTGCGTTTACAAGGCGAAATCTATAAACGCACAAATAAAATACCAGAACTTATACTTGTTTTAAACCAACTTATTCGTGTTGAGCCAGATAAAGATTCCTATTATTTCGATAAAGCTAATGCTCAGGTTATTTTAAATCAGCCTGATGAGGCTAAAAAGACCTATGAACAAATTCGGGAAAAATTTGGCGAATCTAGGGAATTAACTATCGCCATGAGCCGTTTTCAAACTAAGGGGAATGCCACTGAAAGTGATATAGTTAAGCTTTTGGAAGGAAATCAAGCCGATGTTAAAAATTATTTATATGCTGCAGGATTACTTTTGCAAAAAAATAATGAAGCTGAAGCATTAAAAGTTTTACTCAAAGCGCATCAGCTGGAGCCAAATAACTTCGAAGTTAATTTAGGTTTGGCAGATGTTTACCGTAAGCAAAAAAATGACGGAGCTGCTTTCGAATCACTTAAACTTGCTTTTGATAGTAGCGAAATGCCATTAACGGAAAAGGTAAAAATTATAGCTGCATTATTTCCAAAAATCGACCAGCCGATTGTAGCTAAAAATATTACAGATTTGAGTAAAAGCATTGCAGAAAAAAATCCGGATGACGCAAAGGCTTTAGCATTATATGGTGATGTTTTGTATCAGCAAAACAAGTTAAAAGAAGCGTTGGTTAAATATCTGGCGGCACTAAAGTTAAACGAACAGGTTTATGCAGTTTGGGAACAGGTAATTAATATTCAAACGCTTTTAGGGCATTACCAAGATGCGGTAAAAGTAGGCGATGAGGCACTAACACTTTACCCAAATCAAGCAGGATTATATTACTATATGGCTTATGCATTGTTTAAAACGGGTAAATATGACAGCGCTCAAAGCAATTTAAAAAATGCGCTTCAGCTGGATGTGGATAATAAAAGCCTTCAGGCTCAGGTTTATGCGTTACAAGGAGATATTTATATTAATCAAAATAATTTTTCTTTAGCGAAGTCAGCTTTTGAAAAGGCAATAGCAACAGAGCCCGATAATTACCTTATCATGAATAATTATGCCTATTACCTGGCTTTAAAGAATGATGATTTAGTAAAAGCAGCAAAATATGCGGAGACGGCTGCCAATGCAATGCCAGATAATTCCTCGGTTACCGATACCTATGCCTTCATTTTGTTTAAGCAACAAAAGTACGACTTAGCAAAAATGTGGATTGAAAAGGCTTTGCAAAACAATAACAATAAGAATGGTGTTTATTTGGAGCGCTACGGCGATATTCTCTTCATGAAAGGTGAAAAAGAGGTTGCGGTAATCCAATGGCAAAAAGCAAAAGAGGCCGGAAATGGCTCAGAATTATTAAATAAAAAGATAAATGAAAAAAAATATTTTAAATAGCCTGTTTATTCTAGGGGTGATAATTTTTGTTTCGGCTTGTAAGCCAAAAAAAGAAATTGTTGTTGCACCACCAAAAGCAGAAACTAAAGTTGATAATACTAAAGCAGAAGCGCTTACTCTACTTAACAGTAAACAGCTAAAATTTAATACACTCTCTTTAAAAGCTAAGGCTACGCTTGATATAGACGGAAATTCTAATGATGTTACAATGAATTTTCGTATGAAAGATAAAGAAACCATTTGGGTAAGTATTACCGCATTAGGTGGTTTAGCAGAAGTAGCGAGAGCTTTAATCACGCCCGATAGCATTAAAATCCAAAATAAGCTAAAAAGTGAATACCTGAAAAAACCTTTTAGCTACATTTATAATTTCACAAACAAACAAGTTAACTTTAATACCCTTCAGTCAGTTTTAACGGGGAATGCAATGGGCGAATTTTTAGCAAATGATTCTAATATAGCCCAGGAAAATGGGGTTTGGGTAGTATCTGGCTCAAAGGCAAATTTAGATTATAAATTACTTTTCAATACGCTGTTTAAAGTTTCAGAAACTAATCTAAATGATGCAAAAAATGGGCAGGCGCTAAAAGTTGCGTATGATGATTATCAAAAATTAAACGAGTTTTTATTCCCGGGAGCATTAAAAATCAATACACTTTCTGGTGCTAAAAAAATAAATATAGATTTGCAGTATGTTAAAATCGATGGCAATGTTCCGGTAGATTTTCCGTTTACAGTACCAAAGAGATACACGTTGGTGGATAAGTAACTAGTTTATAAATTCTACACTTTCGTATTTGTTATAATAATTGTGTTTTAAGCTTAGCATGAAGTTTTTGTGAATAAGGATCGCGTGCAGGCTTTTATCCAATCTGTATCTCAATTTTAATGTATTTTACTGTAAAATTTTTATACTTTTGGCTTAATGAAGCTCCATAAACTCCTATTTATCCTAGTTTTTTTTGTGTTTGCGTATTCTGCTTCGGCTCAAACTGCTAATGAACTCAGAAGAAAAAAAGAAGCAATTGAACGTGATATTGAACAACTTCAAAAAAGCTTAAGAAAAACGGCAAGTGGTAAAAAACTTACTTTACAGCAAATTAATGGTATAAATGCACAAATTCGTTTGCGTCAGGATAAGATAGGTACTATCAATTCTGAAATTAAAAATCTCGATAGCCAAATCTCTCAGAACACAAATACCGTACATACATTACAAGGTCAGTTAGGTGATCTTAAAAAAGAATATGCAGGCATGATTCGTTTTGCTCAGCGAAACAGGAACTCATACGATAAGATGATGTTTATTTTTGCTGCAAAGGATTTTAATCAGGCTTACAAAAGAATAAAATATTTACAACAATTTAGTCAATACCGTAAAAAACAAGCAGGTTATATAGAAAATACCCAGCAAGATTTGAACGGTAAAATCAAAGTTTTGGATAAAACATTGAGAGAGAAAGGTGATTTGTTAAAAGAACAAGAGCGTGAAAGAGAGCGTTTAGCTAAAGATAAAAGCCAGCAGTCTGCTGTTTTAAATAACTTGAGTAAACAAGAAAAAACTTTTAAGCAGGATATTGCTTCAAAGAAAAAACAACAAGCACAGATAGATAGAGCTATTAGAGCGGCCATTCAGCGGGCTATTGAAGAAGCGAGAAGAAAAGCTGCTGAGGAAGCACGTTTAGCAGCAGCAAGAGAGGCAGCGGCAAGGGCTGCTGCAGTAGCTAAAGCAAAAGCCGAAAACAAGCCTGTTCCTGTTGCACCACCTGCTGCTAAAGCTAAAACGAGCGGTGAGGCACTTACAGCCACACCAGAATCCGCAAAGCTATCAGAAGGTTTTGAAAATAATAGAGGAAGATTACCTTGGCCAGTTGCTTCAGGGCAGATTACTGAAAGATTTGGGGTACATAAAGTAGATCAGGCAACATACTCAAACGATGGTGTTGATATTACAACGTCTGAAGGCGCAACCGTAAGGGCTGTATTTGGTGGAAAAGTTGCAGCAGTGCAGAATTACCTTGGTAAAAATCTTGTTTTGATTAATCATGGGGAATACTTTACTGTTTATCAAAATCTGAGGTCGGTAAGTGTTAGTGTTGGTAGTACAGTAGATACAAAACAAGCAATTGGAACCGTTGCAAATACAGATGGTGTTCCGTTACTTAATTTCCAGATTAGAAGGGTTTCTACACCATTAAACCCCGAGGCTTGGATTAGTAAATAATATTAGGAAATTAAATGTTTATATTTGTATAAAATAGATTAGTGATGTATCAAGGCACGTTATTAGAGTTTTTAAACATGGGTGGATCGGAGATCGTACTCATTTTAGGGGTAGTTCTATTGTTATTTGGAGGTAAAAAATTACCTGAATTAGCAAGGGGCTTAGGAAAAGGAATCAGAGAATTTAAAGATGCCTCTGATGGTGTGAAGCGTGAAATTCATAGAAACATAAATGCTATGGATTTGGATAAAGAAGAAGCAGAACAAACAGTCGCAAATAATAATAACGAACGTCATCATCCTACTGAGAGTACTTTTACAGAAACTGCAACTCCTCCTGTAGCGCATGAAGGTTCGGATGTCCCTTATCCACAAAGCACTCCCATCGACGAAAAAATTGTAACTGACAGTCAAAAAGTTTAAACAAAAAAGTTATGTTAAATACAACAATAGCAGCAATGCTTGGTACGCCAGAAATTATCATTATCGCGGTAGTGGTATTGTTATTATTCGGTGGTAAAAAAATTCCTGAACTTATGCGTGGCTTAGGTAAGGGTGTTAAAGAATTTAAAGATGGTAAAGACGGTACTGACGGAGAACAAGTTGATCCCTCTAACCGCGATAAAACCGTTTAATACAATATTTTAGTTTTGAAGAAATACAGCTCTCTTAAAGGGATACAAACGCTCATTTCGCAGAAGCAATTAACTTTACCAGATTTATTGGCTTATTACTTTAAGCAAATAAAAGATAATGAACACCTCAATGCATTCAACGAGGTGTTTTTTTATTCGGCAGAAGTTCAGGCGAAGGCAGTACAGCAAAAGATAGAAGAAGGTGCAGCAGGTAAGCTTGCAGGTATGGTTATCGGTATTAAAGATAACATTTGCTACAAAGATCATATCGTTACCGCATCTTCAAAAATGCTAGATGGCTTTGTTTCTCCCTATTCATCAACTGTTGTGCAACGCTTATTACAGGAAGATGCCTTAATCATCGGTCGTTTAAACTGTGATGAGTTTGCTATGGGTGGTTCAAACGAAACTTCCTATTTCGGACCGGTGGGTAATGCCGTAAATTCCGATCTTGTTCCGGGAGGTTCTTCAGGTGGTTCGGCAGTTGCAGTTCAGGCAGATATGTGTCTTGCCTCTTTGGGTACAGATACGGGTGGCTCAGTTAGACAACCAGCGGCCTTCTGTGGTCAAATAGGTTTAAAACCAACCTATGGGCGTATTTCCAGATACGGTGTTATTGCCTATGCTTCTTCTTTCGATCAGGTTGGACCAATTACCTCATCTGTTGAAGATGCTGCTCTACTTTTACAGGTTTTAGCTGGCGCTGATGAAAATGATTCTACGGTTTCTCCTTTAGAAGTTCCAGATTACTCAGCGAATTTAAACCAAAGTAAGAAGCAAAAAATTGCAGTTTTAAAAGAAACGATAGAGAGCGAAGCGCTTGATCCGGAAATAAAAACGGCGATACTAAAATCAATTGAAGATTTAAAGGCTCAAGGGCATACAGTGGAATATGTATCGTTTGATTTGCTTGATTATCTTGTGCCAGCATATTATATTTTAACAACAGCCGAAGCCTCTTCAAATCTTTCGCGTTACGATGGCGTTCATTACGGACATCGTAATACTGAAGCTAAATCACTTACCGAACTTTATAAATTATCTCGGGCTGAGGGTTTTGGAGAAGAAGTTAAGCGTAGAATATTACTTGGAACTTTTGTTTTAAGTGCAGGATATTACGATGCATATTATCAAAAAGCACAACAGGTAAGGCGATTAATTAGAGACAAACTTGATGTTTTGTTCGAAGATTATGATTTAATTCTATCTCCTGTAGCGCCAACTCCACCATTTAAAATTGGAGACAATTTGCAAGATCCTTTGGTGATGTATATGGCCGATATTTTTACAGTTTTACCATCATTAAGTGGTAATCCAGCAATTGCATTGCCATTGGGCAATAATAAGGATGGTTTGCCGTTAAGTATTCAGTTTATAGCCAAACATTTTGAGGAAGAACAGTTGCTGGCTTTCTCTCAGGCATTTTTATCATAAGTAGTTTATGCGGGGCATAACGCAAATTTTTAGTTTTAGAAAATTTAAGTATTTACCTGGTGGCGGACTTTAGTACCGCTTTTTGTTACAAGCTCCGAGAAAATCGGAGGCTTTCCACTACAATCGGGTTTAGGTACTAAGGTCTGTGCAGGTTTGAAACGTTAATATAAAAAACCGAACCCTGCAATTTAGCCCCGGGTGCAGCAATTACCCAGCAACAAGGAGGAAACCGACGAAGCGAAGCGTAAAAGCGCAACACGGGAGGGATTTTTAATAGCTGTAGGAATTGCGCTACAATATTTTTATATTAAACCAAAACGTATGATTAAAAAATTACTTTTTACTTGTATTTATGCTCTAACGGGATTTGTGCTTACCTCATCAGCCCAGCAAATTTTAAAACTCGACAGTCTTCATAAAATTCAGAACAATATTTTCATTAATAATGATACTATAACTGTTCCCTTAGCAATAGAAAATCCACTGCTTTTAAGTCAGAATTATGTTTATAAACTTCGTTTAGATTCTATTACAAAAGCAGTACCCTTACCGCATAACGAATTCGTTCAACAATACATTGATATTTACGCTAAACGGAAAGATATGTTTGGTAAAATGCTGGGTTTATCCGGGTACTATTTCCCGATTTTTGAAAAGGCATTAAAGGATTACAACATTCCTCAAGAGATAAAATACCTCACTATTGTAGAGTCTCAAATGAACCCTCATGCGGTTTCCCGAGTTGGTGCAACAGGTATTTGGCAATTTATGTTCGGTACGGGAAAAGCGTACGGCTTAAAAATGGATAACTACGTTGATGAGCGGAAAGATCCGGTTCAGGCTAGTTATGCTGCAGCAGCATATTTTCGTGATGCTTACGAAGAACTTGGGGACTGGTTACTTGCTATTGCAGCATATAATTGTGGTAAAGGAAATGTAACGCGAGCAATTGATAAAGCTGGTTCAAGAGATTTTTGGGCGATAAGACAGTATTTGCCAAAAGAAACCCGCAATTACGTTCCTGCATTTATTGCTGCAGTTTATGTAATGAATTACTCAAATAAACACCAAATTACACAACAAGCCTGTAATCTGTTTTTAAAAACAGATACCATGCAAGTAAATCATTTTGTTTCATTATCATCACTGGCAAAAGTGCTAAACATCGAAGATGAGTCGCTATTTGCTTTAAATCCATCCTATAAAAAGAAGATTATTAATGGAACGGCAGATTTGCCAAAACGATTAATTTTGCCAAAACTAAAAGGTGCCGATTTGGCTGGATTATACGATTTACTAAATAATAGCGAACTCGATAATCAGATGCAGGTGATTCAGGCAAGCACAGATGATGTGCGGGAATTAAGGAAAAAGAAATCTACATCTATTGTTTCTGCAGGTGTTGTGTATCACAAAGTAACTTCAGGGCAAAATTTAAATGCTGTTGCCGATAAATATGGTGTTGAAGTTCAAGATTTAAAAGTTTGGAATGCTCTAAAAAGCAAAACTATTGTTCCCGGACAGAAACTTAAAATATATACGAGTAAGAAAGTTGTATTAAAAGCGCCCGTATCTTACTTAAGTTATACGGTTAAACGTGGAGATACGCTTTCAGAAATTGCCGAAAAATTTGATGGTGCCACTGTTCAAAGTATTAGGAGGGATAATAAATTAGCAAAGGCTGGTTTACAAACAGGTATGGTACTTAGGATTAGTAAGGGGTAGTAAAACATATATATTGCAAAGAAATATTCTCAGATTGAGTCTCAATTCTAACCGGGGTTCAGACTTTTTATTTAACCACTGTCTTACAACATTATTTTTTGTATTGACATCATAAGTGAATAGATTTAGAGAGAAGTTGTTTTTATCTTTCGCATTCTTTTTATTCAATCGCCTTTTTATTTCAACGCTCATAAAAAGAATTGTACCTTTGCCGCGTCACTAATAAGTTACTTAATGAGTAATATAAACAGAAAGCAAGATGCGCTTGATTACCACTCGCAAGGGCGGCCGGGAAAGATAGAAGTCGTACCAACAAAACCAACAACTTCACAAAGAGATTTAACTTTGGCTTACTCGCCAGGTGTTGCAGAGCCTTGTTTGAAAATAGCAGAGAATAAAGAAGATGTTTATAAATATACCGCAAAAGGGAATTTAGTTGCTGTAATTAGCAATGGCACAGCTGTTTTAGGTTTAGGTGATATAGGCCCGGAAGCTGGTAAGCCAGTAATGGAAGGTAAGGGTTTACTTTTTAAAATTTTTGCAGATATTGATGTATTCGATTTGGAGTTAGATACTAAGAATGTTGATGATTTTGTAAAAATCGTTAAAGCTTTAGAGCCAACATTTGGTGGGGTTAACTTAGAAGATATTAAAGCCCCTGAATGTTTCGAAATTGAGCGCCGATTAAAGGAAGAAATGAATATTCCTGTAATGCACGATGACCAACACGGAACAGCTATTATTTCTGGTGCTGCATTGCTTAATGCCTGCGAAATTCAGAAGAAAAAAATAGATAAAATTAAGGTTGTGGTAAGTGGAGCAGGTGCTGCTGCAGTTTCATGCTCTAAAATGTACCTTTCTTTAGGTGTTAAGCAAGAGAATTTAGTCATGTTCGATATTAACGGACTAATTGATATTCACCGTACAGATTTAGACGAAATGCGCATGCGTTTCGCAACAACAAGAAAAGATATTAACAGTATAGGCGATGCAATGAAAGGTGCCGATGTTTTCATTGGTCTTTCTGCGGGCAATGTTATCCAACCAGAAATGTTGGTTGGCATGGCTAAAAACCCAATTGTTTTTGCAATGGCAAATCCAAATCCGGAAATTGCCTACGAGCTTGCGGTAAAAACCCGTAAGGACTTAATTATGGCCACTGGCCGTTCCGATTATCCTAACCAGGTTAACAACGTTTTAGGTTTCCCTTATATTTTTAGAGGCGCTTTAGATGTTCGGGCAACAACAATTAATGAGGCAATGAAAATTGCTGCGGTTAAAGCAATTGCAGAGCTGGCTAAAAAATCAGTTCCTGAGTCGGTTAATTTAGCCTACAACGCTCGAAACTTAAAGTTTGGTAGAGATTATATCATCCCTAAACCAGTCGATTTCAGATTAATAACCGAGGTTTCAATTGCTGTTGCAAAGGCCGCCATTGAAAGTGGCGTTGCTCGTAAAATGATTACCGATTGGGATGCTTACAACGAAGAATTAAGAAAGCGCTTAGGCTTGGACGATACCATTATGCGCTCCATTACTAATAAGGCAAAATCAGATCCCAAACGTGTTGTTTTCGCAGAAGCGGATAATTATAAAATTTTAAAAGCTGCACAGATTGTTAGAGATGAAAAAATTGCTATACCCATACTTTTAGGGAATAAAGAGAAAATTCAGGCAATTATTGATGGCCATGCTTTGGAGTTAGATGGTGTTCAGATTATCGATCAGATGCAGGAATCTGAAAAAACTAAAAAGTATGCAAATGCGTTGTACAAAAAGCGCCAGCGTAAGGGCATATCAGAAAGAGACGCTATAAAATTACTCAGAGATCGTAATTATTTCGGGGCTTCGATGGTCGAATTTGGTGAAGCAGATGCCATGATTTCTGGTTTAACTAAAGATTATGGAAGTACAATTAAACCTGCTTTGCATGTTATAGGTGCCGATCCCGAAGTTAAACGCGTTGCAGGGATGTATATGATGATGACTAAACAAGGACCTGTGTTTTTTGGTGATACAACTGTTAATGTAGATCCAACTGCCGAAGAACTTGTAGATATTACTTTGCTGGTAGAAAAATCTGTAAAACAATTTAATATTAAACCTCGTGTAGCGATACTCTCTTACTCTAACTTTGGTTCTAACGATGGCGTTGTACCTGAAAAAGTTAGAAAGGCGGTAAGTATTCTTCATAAACAACATCCTGAAATTGTTGTAGATGGAGAAATGCAAGGTAATTTTGCAATTAACAATGAATTATTAAAAGATAATTTTCCGTTTAGTACACTTGCCGATGCACCAGCAAATACCTTAATTTTTCCTAACTTAGAATCTGGTAATATTGCTTACAAATTATTACAAGAATTAGGTGGTGCTGAAGCAGTTGGGCCAATTTTACTAGGTTTAAACAAACCGGTACATATTGTGCAACTGGGTAGTTCGGTACGCGAAATTGTAAATATGGTCACAATTGCTGTTGTAGATGTGCAGGGTAAAGAAGAGTTGGCTTCATCACAACGAAAAGGTATATTTGGAAAAACCACAACTAAGAAATAAATTGGTTTGAGATTTAGCTCGCTAAATCTCAAACGTAAAAATCTAATATCGCAGATAAATGTACGCCTACATCGATGGTAAACTAGCATTTAAAAATCCAGCTTATGTTGTGGTTGAAGCCGGAGGTATAGGCTACCATATTAACATTTCTTTAAATACTTACAGTAGTATTGGCGATGCAGAAAGATGCAAACTCTATACCTGGCTGCATGTTAAAGAAGATGCACACACATTATACGGCTTTGCCGATGAGGGTGAGCGTCGTTTATTTTTACACCTAATATCAGTTTCTGGTATCGGACCAAATACTGGCAGAATGATACTATCGTCCATCACTCCTGTAGAAATTCAAACTGCAATTGTTAAGGCAGATTATGCCTTAATACAACGAATTAAAGGGCTTGGAGCTAAAACAGCTCAACGATTAGTTTTAGAATTACAAGATAAATTAAAAAAAGAAGGTGTAGATTCATTAATTTCTATGCCTCAACACAATACCGTTAAAGATGAAGCGTTATCAGCATTGGTAATGCTCGGATTCGCCAAACAAACAGCCGAAAAAACTATCGATCAGATTTTAAAAGTAACAGAGGGGACACTTTCGGTAGAACAGCTTATTAAACATGCATTAAAAAACTTATAGAACTAACGCCTTTGAAGAGAATATATACCCTATTAATTCTCATCCCACTTTTTTTTGCTAATAAAAACGCCTTATCTCAGGTTGTTGCTGGCAAAGCCGACACCGTCATGTCGAAAAATAGCTTTAGCCTTCGCGAAAAACAGCTACTTGGATTGAGCCCTACAACTAATCCATTTTATCCGCTACCTAATAATCTAAAAAGGGTGGTAGAATATGATGCAAAAAACAAAAGATACATAGTTAAAGATTTGGTTGGCGATAAGTACGTTGCCAATACTCAGTATTTAACTATTGAAGAATACCAAAGATTGGTTAACAGTGAAATTAAGAGAGGCAATTGGCGTAGTATTTCTAATGCCGAGGTCAGCGATTTTCGTAATACCGGAATTATTCCTCAGATACAGATTAATAGTAAAGCTTTCGAGAAAATATTTGGAGGTACTACAATTGATATCCAACCTCGTGGTGAAGCTGAACTTACCTTTTTGGGTCGAATTAACAAAAACGAAAACCCCTTATTTAACGAACGTCAGCGAGTTCAAACTAATTTCGATTTTAACCAGCGAATTCAGATGGATTTGGTTGGTAATATTGGTACAAAGTTAAAAATTAAAAGTAACTACAATACAGAGGCACAATTTGATTTCGAAAACCAAATAAAACTAGACTATACTGGCGGACCAGATGATATTATTAAAAAAATTGAAGCTGGTAATGTTAGCTTACCTCTAAATACAAGTTTAATTAACGGAACTCAAGCCCTATTTGGGTTAAAAACTCAGCTTCAGTTTGGCAAACTTAATGTAACCAGTGTTTACACGCAGCAGAAATCTCAATCAAGAGAAATTAAAATAACAAACGGAGCGCAGTCTAACGAATTCCGATTAAGTGCTGATAATTATGAAGCAAACCGACACTACTTTTTATCTCAATATTTCAGGAATAATTATAATAAAAATCTGGCTAATGCACCGATTATTACTTCTGCAATTCAAGTAACAAAAATTGAGGTCTGGATAACAAATAAATCAGGTAGTACAACAGATTCCAGAGATGTATTAGGTTTCTTAGATTTAGGTGAAAATGTACCATACAACACGGCTCAGATAACAGGTGGTGGCTCTGTTCTGCCAGGTGGCACAACAGCTACAGGTTTTCCGCAGCAATCGAATAATTTATTGCAAAACCTTCCTGCGGGTGCAAGGTTTACAAACTCTAATGATGTAATTTCTTATTTTCAGGCAAATGGTGCTACAGATAACTTCGCAAAGCTTACTTACGCTAGAAAGTTAACAGAAAGAGAGTTTAACTTTCAACCACAGCTGGGTTATATATCTTTAAATAATGCTTTAAATTCTGATGAGGTTTTAGCAGTTGCCTATCGTTATACCTACAATGGAGTAGAATATCAGGTTGGGGAATTTTCTACAGATGTAACCTTCGATGCTGCAAATCCGAAAGTGTTATTTGCGAAGTTGTTAAAAAACGAGACTACAAAAATAAATCTGCCAACCTGGGATTTAATGATGAAAAATATCTATTCAATTGGTGGTTATCAAATCAGTAGCCAGAATTTTCGATTAGATATTTTCAGAATAGATAATGAAACCGGTGTCGAAAACCCAGTAATGACCGAAGGGGTAAATACGGCAAACAAGCAATGGATTAACTTGGTCGAATTTGATAGATTAAATCAGCAGAATGAGCGTAAATCTGATGGTGTTTTCGATTTTGTTCCAGCCAATAATGCCTTTGGTTCTGCATCTAATTCATACACAGCGAACAATATCGGGAATTTTGGCTCCAATTTGTCAACCACAGGTTTGGCGTCTTTAGTAAGCAATACGAATACTGGTTACATAACAATAGACCCTGCGAATGGACGAATCATTTTTCCAATAATTGAACCATTTGGAAAAGATTTGGCAACTAAGTTTTTACCTGGAGAGCAAGCTTTAATTGATAAATACACATTTACTGCACTTTATGATTCAACTCAAACGATTGCAAAACAGCTCTTTCAAAATAAGAACAGGTACATCATTAAAGGTAATTATCAATCTGATGTTTCGTCAGAATTTAGCTTAAACGCAATTAATGTTCCCGAAGGTTCTGTTAAGGTTTTTGCAGGAACAATGCCCTTAACTGAGGGTATAGATTTTACAGTCGATTATCAAGGTGGAAGGGTTAGTGTTATCAATCAGGCTTTGCTAACCTCTGGCCAGCCGATTAGAATTACTACAGAAAATAATGAGCTTTTTGGTTTGCAGCAACGCTCGTTATTTGGTACAAGATTAGATTATAGGGTTAACAATAAGCTAAATATCGGAGGTACTATTATGAACCTTACCGAAAAACCATTAACGCAAAAAGTTAATATCGGCGAAGAACCAATTTCTAATACCATATGGGGTACAGATATTAATTATAGTTCTCCATCAAGGTTTTTAACCAAAATGGTCGATAAAATTCCTTTTATTTCTACAAAAGCGCCATCAAGTGTAACTTTTTATGGAGAATATGCACAACTAATTCCAGGGCATCCGAGAGCATTAAATTTTGCAGGCAGTAAAAACGGGGTAAGTTATTTAGATGATTTTGAGGCATCGAGATCTGTTATTGATTTAAAAAGTGCCATTTCTTGGCAGTTATCAGGTACGCCTCAACTTTTTACAGAGTCTCAACTGATAAATGATTTGGCTTATGGTTACAATCGTGCTCGTGTTGCATTTTACAATATCGATCCAACTTTTTATAACTCAGCAGCCTCAACAACCCCAGCAAATATTCGGAATAATCGAACAGAACTTTCTAATCACTACGTGAGAGAAGTTATTGAGCAAGAAGTTTTTCCTTTCAAACAAACGGCTACGGGGCAGGCGTTAAACATTACTACTTTAGATGTCGCGTATTATCCAACCGTTCGTGGACCGTACAATTTCCGTACTACAGGCTTTAACCGAGATGGAGCTTTGCTTAACCCAAGAAATAATTGGGCAGGTTTTCAGCGAAAGATAGAAACCAACGACTTTGAAGCTTTAAATATCGGATTTATTGAGTTTTGGGTTATGGATCCTTTCATTTACAAAACAAATTCTGCAGGTGGTGATGTATACTTTAATTTGGGTAACATCTCCGAAGATATCCTGAAGGATGGCAGAAAATCTTTAGAAAATGGTTTACCCGCTACGGATGACCCCACTAAATATGATGAAACCAATTGGGGAAGGGTTCCGAAATTACAGCCGGTAGTTCAGGCATTTGATAATAATGCTGATGCCAGAAAAGCTCAGGATGTTGGTTTGGATGGTTTATCTAACCAAAATGAAAAGGCAAAATTTGCATCTGCAATAAATGCAATAAAAGGACAATTGAGTCCGGCGGCGGCGGCAATTATAGATGCCGATCCATCATCAGATGATTATGCGTATTTCCGTGGTCCACTTCTAGATCAGGCAAATGCAGGCATTTTAAAACGATATGAAAAATATAATGGACCAGAAGGGAATTCAAAAACCTCACAACAATCTCAAGATGAATTAGGGTTAGAAAATTCTGCTTCAACATCATTACCAGATGGTGAAGATATTAATCGCGATAATAATATGACGCAAAGCGATGAGTATTTTCAGTATAAAGTTTCAATGCGTCCAGGCGATTTAAATGTTGGTCAGAACTTTATTACTGATAAAGTTACTTCGCAGGTGAAATTGCCAAATGGTAATACACAGGCCGTTTCATGGTATCAGTTTAGAATTCCGATTGGGCAGTACGAACAAAAGGTTGGTAATATTCAGGATTTTAAATCTATCCGTTTCTTCAGAATGTTCATGACTAATTTTGCTGATACAGCAGTTATGCGTTTTGCTAAATTGCAGTTAATTAGAGGCGAATGGAGAGAATATAATGCAGCAAATACATCTGCTCAGGTAATTGTAGACCCGGCTTTGCCAGCATTAACGCCCGATAATTCAACAATAGAAGTTTCTACGGTAAATATCGAAGAAAATGGTAAGCGTTCTCCAATTCCTTATGTAACCCCTCCTGGAATTGTTCGCGAGCGAGATTACAGCAATTATCGTGGAGATACCCAACTTAATGAGCAGTCTTTATCTGTTACGGTAAAAGATTTAAGAGATGGTTATGGAAGAGCTGCTTTTAAAACAGCGTATAGCGATTTCCGCTCTTACAAACATTTGGAAATGTATGTTCATGCTGAAGCTGTTAATAATCAGATTTTGAACGATGGGGATGTTTCTGCATTTTTAAGAATAGGTACCGATAATCAGGATAACTATTATGAATATGTTATGCCTTTGAAAATTACAACACCTGGGACTTCAGATCCTGATGCAATTTGGCCTGAGGCAAATAGAATGGATATCGATTTATTGCTGTTTCAGAATGCAAAATTGGCTCGTAATGTAGCCAAACAGGCTAACGGACAGCCCTGGCCAATAAATGTTCCATTTACCTATTCTGATGGGCTTAGAACAATTATAGTTAAGGGGCAACCAGATATGAGCAAGGTTAGGGTTTATATGCTTGGTGTTAAAAACCCTTTGAGAAGTCAAACCAATCCCGAAGGAGACGACGGCTTAACTAAAAGTGTTTTGGTTTGGTTTAATGAATTAAGATTAACTGAATTTGATGAACGTGGTGGTTGGGCTGCAACAGCAAGATTAAACTTAAAACTTGCAGATTTTGCCGATGTTAATATTTCTGGAAGTAAATCTACCATTGGTTTTGGTTCTATTGATTCGAAAGTTAGCGAACGCAACCGTGCAGATAATACACTATTGGATGTTTCTTCGGCGGTAGAATTGGGCAAATTCTTACCTCAGAAATCGGGTGTGAAAATACCAATGTATGTAAGCTATTCAAAACAGGTTTCAACGCCACAATACAATCCGAAAACACCAGATATTGAGCTAAAAAATGCTTTAGAACAGGCAACTAAAGAGCAAAAAGATTCTATTTTAAATTTTGCACAAGATTATACGGTTCGCAGAGGCATTAACTTTACCAATGTGCGTAAAGAACGTACAAATAATACCAAACCAGTTAGACTTTGGGATATAGAAAACTTTGCGGCAAGCTATGCTTATACTCAATATAACCACCGCGATTTTATTAATCAAAGTAGTATTCAAAATACATATAGAGGCTCATTACAATATAGTTATTCAAAAGAAGCACGGAGCTACGCACCATTCGAGAAAATTATTAAATCGAATATGCTCGCAATACTTAGAGATTTTAACTTTAGCATTTTGCCAAGTGCGATTAATTTCAGGGTTGATGTAGACAGACTTTATTCAGAAAATACTTTAAGAAATAACGATCCGAATAATTCGATACCAATTTTTCAAAGTGGGTACGGCACAACGTTCAATAAAAATTTCAGAATGAGCCGTATTTATGGTATTGCATGGAATTTAACCAAATCGCTACAATTAGATTTTAATGCCACCAACTATTCGATTATTGATGAACCTGACGGTAGAATTGATGGCTTGAAACGAGATACCGTTTGGGAAAACCTTAAACGCCTTGGACGCACAACAGATTATAACCATAATCTAAATGTAACTTACGCTTTGCCGATTAATAAAATTCCTGGTTTAAATTGGGTTACTGTATTAACTAAATATGGTACAAATTTTAACTGGCAAACAGAACCTTTATCAACGCTTCGCGATCCGAATATTAACTTAGGAAACACAGTTCAGAATAGTCGAAATATTCAGGTTAATCCAACCTTAAATTTAACTACGCTTTACAATAAGTTTGGTTTTATTCGTAATGCAACAAATGATCAGGAAGGTGGCGGAGCCAAAAAACTCTTTATTAACTTATTAACCAGTATAAAGAATGTAAATGTAAATTATGTACAAACAAAGGGGATATTTCTGCCCGGCTATTTGCCTAAAACCAGTTATTTAGGTATAGATAATGTAACAGGTGCACCTGGTTTAGGTTTTGCTTTCGGAAGCCAAAGGGATATTCGAGACATGGCACTTAACAATGGTTGGCTAACAACTGATACCTTGCAAACGCAAATGTATGTAAATACGCTTCGTGAGGATTTTCAGTTAACAAGTCAATTAGAACCAATAAGAGATTTACGGATAACTTTACGTGCAAACAGAGCCCAAACCAGAAATTTCTCAACTAATTTCAGATATCTAGCTACTACATCTTCATTTGAAAATTTAAGCGCAATTACTACTGGAGATTACAGTATTTCATATATCGCAATCAATACTGCTTTTAAAGAAAATAATGCAAGTAATGTAACCACGCTATATAATCGCTTCATTTCAAACAGACTCATAATATCGCAACGTTTAGGAGCACAAAATCCTAATTCATCAGGTAGCGCGAATGGTTTTGCTGATGGGTATGGAAAGGAAAGTCAGGATGTGATTATTTCGGCTTTTCTTGCTGCTTATTCTGGTAAAGATGCCGGAAGCTCTAAAATTAATTCATTCCCAAGAATTCCACTGCCAAACTGGAGCTTAACCTATAGTGGTTTAACTAAAGTTGCTTTTATTGCAGATAGGTTTTCTTCTGTAGATCTTAGACATGGTTATCGCTCTGCGTATAACATTAACGGATATAACTCTTTATTACGATACCAGGAAAATGATGGTTTTGTAAGCAGCAGAGATGCCAATAATAACTTTTTACCTCAATTTCAGTTTGCACAGGTAACCGTGTCTGAATATTTTTCGCCATTAATTGGAGTTGATACCAGACTAAAAAATAACGTTACCGCAACTTTTGAGTTAAACCGTTCACGTTTGTTAGGTTTGAGTTTATCAAATAGTCAGCTTGCACAATTATCAGAAAATAACGTGGTATTAGGTTTAGGCTATCGTACAAATAAATTCCGTTTCCCTTTTGGCTGGTTTAAAAGTTTAAAAATGGATAACAATATGGATTTTAAACTTGATGTTGCCATAAGAGATAATAAAACCGTAATTTACCGTACAGTTTTAGATGATAATAATGCTGATGTTGCCCAAACCGAAGTTTCTTCGGGAGCAAAAAACATTACGTTGAGACCAAGTGTTGATTATGTATTAAACCAAAAATTTAATATTAAACTTTTCTACGATTCGAACATTACCAAACCTTACACCTCTCAAACCTTTAATACCTCGTTTAGTAATTTTGGGTTTAGTTTAAGATTTACTTTGAATTAAAAACATTGAAAAGTTTAAGCGTAACATTTCAATGCTTAAACGTTTCAACATTCCAACTTAATATTTAACTTTGGCTCAAACTAATAATAAAACAAATGAATTTCCCATCAGAATTAAAATATACTAAAGACCACGAGTGGGTTAAAGTAGAAGGCAATGAAGCATTTATTGGTATTACTGATTTTGCACAACGCGAATTAGGCGATATCGTTTATGTTGATATTAACAGCGTAGGTACTGAAGTTGCTAAAGAAGAAGTTTTTGGAACTGTAGAAGCCGTTAAAACTGTTTCTGATTTATTTATGCCTGTTACTGGAACAGTTTTAGAAATCAATGCAGAACTAAATGATAATCCTGAACTTGTAAATTCTGACCCTTATGGAAAAGGCTGGATGGTTAAAGTTTCTTTATCAGATTTGGCTGAGGTTGAAGATTTACTTACTGCAGATGCATACCAATCATTAGTTGGTGCCTAATTCTGACAATACATTGTACAAAGCACTAAAACATCAAAAATGGGCCATATTCTGGACCGTAGTTATTTTAGTGCTTTGTAATATCAAAATGCCCGAAAGTAATGGGCAAGGATTTTTCTTTACAGGTTTTGATAAGATGGCCCACTTAGGGTTTTTCTTTGTCCTGTCGGTTTTGCTTTTTTATGGAAAAATCGCTTATCAGCACAACTTTGGTTTCAGAACCTTAACGATTTTTAAAATAATTTTAATCAGCGCAATAATTGGTGGTGGCATAGAGTTATTGCAATGGAAGATTTTTACTTATCGCTCTGCAGAATGGTGGGATTTCGCATGCGACATGCTTGGCTGCTTAATGGCCGTTTTTAGCTACGTATTATTACATAAATTAAATTTCAATGAGAAAAGCAATTAGTTTAATTTGTTTAGTAGCAGTTTTAGGTTTAACTGGTTGTGGCATTTTTAAAAAAGGCTGTAATTGCCCAACTGTTTACTATAAATCTTATCCATCACCTCGCAAGTAGTCGTTATTAATGTTTGATTTACAGCAAAACCATGGATTTTGGCGCTGTATTTAAAATGTTACCTAACTTTTAACAATCCTTAACAAACCTTTCTACATTCTCTTAGTCTGATAGCTTAGTTTAGTATTACTTATATTTATATTTTGATGAAAATTTACGTTCAAAGAGCAATATTTCTTGTTCTTATTTTTTGCGGATACTTCGCACATGCACAAAACACTGGAGCCATTAATGGCCGCGTAATTAATGCTAAAGATAAAAAACCTGTTGATTTTGCAACAATAGCTATCAAGAGTTTAAAAGATTCGAGCATAGTTGCAAGTGGTCAAACAAATCCTGATGGAACTTTCTCCTTTAAAAATATTCCTGCCGGAAATTATCGGGTTATCGCCGCCTTTTTAGGTTTAAAAACTACAAATAAAAATGTTACAGTAGCTAAGGCTGCGGTAAGCACCGGCGATATAGCAATGGCTGATGATGGTTTAAACCTTAATGATGTAAATGTAACCGCACAGGTTCCAACTGTTGTTGTTAAGAAAGATACTTTAGAATATGATGCAAAATCGGTTAAGGTGCGTGAAAATGCAGTTGTGGAAGATGTTTTAAAGAAATTACCAGGTGTTGAGGTTGCAAAAGATGGAAGTATTAAAGCAGGCGGGGAAACGGTAACCAGGGTAAAAGTTGATGGGAAAGAATTCTTTGGAAGTGATCCATTATTAGCTACAAAAAATCTTCCTGCAGATATGGTTGATAAAATTCAGGTTATTGATGAACTATCTGAGCAGGCACAGTTTACAGGTATTGATGATGGAACAAGAACTAAAATATTAAACATTACCACCAAAAGCGGCATGAAAAAAGGCTATTTTGGAAACAGTACCGTTGGCTATGGCACAGATGATCGTTACGATGCAAGTTTAAACGTAAATAAATTTAATGGCGATCAGCAGTTCAGTTTTATTGGCCAGTTTAATAATGTAAACAAGCAAAATTTTGGTGGTGGCGGTGGCCAGGGTAATGGGTTTGGCGGCGGTGGTGGTGGTCGTGGTTTTGGCGGTGGCGGTGCGGCTTCTGGCGGCGGTGGTATAACAACCACTAATGCAGCTGGTTTAAACTTTGCCGATACTTATAAAGATGGAACTCAAATTCAGGGAAGTTATTTCTTTAACAAATCCTCTGTTTTTAATGAACAAACCAGTAATACACAAACATTATTGGGTAATAGTTCTCAAAACGTAAATAACTATTTAAACAGCAATAGCGATAGATTAAATCATAGATTAAATTTTATGATTGATACGAAGTTAGATTCATCAACAAGTATAAAAATACAACCAAATATTGCTTACACTGAAAATGATGGGCTAAGCTTGAATGACTATGTTAGAAATAATGCAGTTGCTACTG
This sequence comes from Pedobacter jamesrossensis, assembly GCF_042650905.1. NCBI lineage: Bacteria > Pseudomonadati > Bacteroidota > Sphingobacteriia > Sphingobacteriales > Sphingobacteriaceae > Pedobacter > Pedobacter jamesrossensis. The sequence goes on from NZ_JBHSBY010000146.1 coordinate 82,189, forward strand.
GTACTTCGAACACAGTAGGTAGCCAAAATTATACAACAAAGAATTCTACCCCAGTAATTACTAATAATATTCTGGTGCGTAAAAAGTTTCAGCGTAGAGGTCGTACGCTATCATTAAACGTTAATACTTCGATTAACGATAGTAATTCTGATAATATCAATTACATTTTAGATAATAATACCATAAATGGTGTAACTACTCAAAAATTAACAAATCAATTAAATGATTTGAGCAGTCATAATATTACGAATACCACTAGAGTTGTTTACACTGAGCCGTTGTCTAAAACAACGAGCTTAGAACTTAATTATCAAAACGGAATTAACAATAGTACTTCAGATCGTAATGTTTTCAATTTCAACGCAGTAACCGGCGATTTTGATTTAGTTGATAATACCTATTCAAATCACTACGAAAATCAAACTTTAACAAATGCAGCTGGTGTTAGTTATACGGTTAATCAAAAAAAGTATAACTGGAATATTGGCGTTGCAGGGCAGCAAACACATAGAGAAAATACGAACTTAACAACAGGCGCTGTATTTTCTCAAAACTTTGTGAACTTAACACCATCAGCTCAGTTCAGATATAATTTTAGTAATAGCAAAAGATTATCTGTTAACTATAGAGGAACCACACAACAACCTACTATCGATCAGATTCAGCCAATTCCTGATAATACGAATACACAATCTGTAATTTTAGGTAATCCAAATTTAAAGCCAGCGTTTAACAATACTTTAAGTGTTAGATACAACAATTTTGCTTTCGCTAAAATGCGTTTCTTCGCTGTATTTTTAAATTTAACGCAAACCTTTAATGCGTTTGCTTCAAGCCAGCAATCGGTAACGGATATAAACGACCCGAATTATGGTAAAATTGCTTCAACCTATGTAAATGTTGACGGTAATTATAGTGGAAATGCAAACATTGTATTAGGTCAACCGATTATTCCAAATAATAAATTAAACTTAAATGCAACATTAACCGGAACCTATTCAAAAGGTACCAACATTACCAGTGGTGTAAATAACATTACAAACAACTGGAGCTTAGGCAATACATATCGTTTCGTTACTAACCTTGATAAATGGGATATAACGGCAGGAATTGGTGGAACAGTAAATAGTGCAACTTATTCTGCTCAGCCAAATTCAGATAACAAATTTTACACAATTAATCCAAGCTTTGATATTTCTTATGTTTTACCAGGAAATATCCGTTTAGCAATCGATTTAGATTATTTTAAAAATACTGGTCGTGGAGAGGCTTTCAATACAGAGTATACAATTGTAAATTCTTACATCAGCCGTCAGTTCTTTAAAAACCGTGGTACATTTAAAATTGCTGTAAATGATGCATTGAACCAGAATCAAGGTATCAGCCGTACAGCGACAAGTAATACCATTACCGATTTAAATTATAATGTATTAAAACGTTATTATATGTTCTCTTTCACCTATTCATTAACTCGTATTGGTGGTCGTAACATTGGTAATGACGCTCAAATGCCTGGTGCTCCTGGTCAAGGTGCTCCACGTATGAGATTCTAAGTTCGTAAATGAATTATTTTGAAACAGCTTTCTGATTGAATCAGAAGGCTGTTTCTGTTTAATAATAAAATGTATTTCAATTGTTACTTCTGTAAAAACAAACCTTCCCTTAAGTTAGCAGTCATAAATAAACACTACTTAATTAACCGAATGAAGCTATTTTTTACTTGCCTTTTACTCTTAACATGTCCTTTTATTTATGCCCAGCAAAAAATTGGTTCAGTGAGCGGACGGATTATTCAAGCTAAGGATAAAAAACCAATTGATTATGCCTCAATTGCGGTGAAAAGCCTTAAAGATTCGAGTGTTATTGGTTCAAGTACTACCAACGAAGCAGGAAAGTTTATTTTTAAAAATCTACAGCCTGGTTCGTATCGGTTATATGCAGCTTTTTTGGGCTTAAAAAACTCAAATAAAGATTTTATAATTTCTATTGATAAGCCAGACGTAAACTTAGGCGATATCAGTTTGGAAAGTGGTTCATTTGACTTGCAAACAGTAGAAATTAAGGCCGAAGTTCCGCCGATAGTTGTTAAGAAGGATACATTAGAATTTAATGCAAGTTCTTTTAAAACAGTAGAAAACGCCGCGGTAGAAGATTTGTTAAAGAAACTTCCGGGAGTTGAAGTTGACAAAGCCGGGGCTGTAAAGGCGCAAGGCGAAACAATAACTAAAATAAAGGTAGATGGAAAGGAGTTTTTTGGCAACGACCCATTGCTGGCTACAAAAAATCTTCCGGCAGATATGGTCGATAAAATTCAGATTATTGATGAACTCTCTGATCAGGCACAATTTACAGGAGTAGATGATGGAACGAGAACGAAAATCATCAATATTACAACCAGAAAGGATAAAAAGAACGGTTATTTTGGGAATAGTAGTATTGGTTATGGCTCTGATGATAGGTATGATGTAAATGCTAATGTAAATAGATTTAATAAAGATCAGCAGATGAGTGTTGTTGCACAATTTAATAATGTAAACAAACAGAATTTTGGTGGTGGTTTGGGTGGTAATGGAGGGAACGGTGGTAGAAGTTCTGGCCTTACAAATACAAATGCATTGGGTTTTAATTTTGCAGACACCTATGCCGATGAAACACAAATTAGTGCCAGTTACTTTTTCAATAAAACAGAAAATTTTATCCAAAGAAATAGTGTAACCCAAAATTTGTTAGGCGACATAACAACTGTGTTTAACAATAAGCAGGATAATGTTTCTGATAGACTAAATCATCGTTTAAACTTTATGGTAGATACCAAAATTGATTCCTTAACATCATTACGTATTCAGCCAACTGTAAGTTACACCAATAATTCTAGTTTAAATAATAGCATTTACACAAGAGATTATAGTACCTACACAACTAATGGAAGCCAATCATTAAATAATAATAATACTGCACCTACAATTAACAATAACATCCTGCTAAGAAGGAAGTTTAAAAGGAGAGGACGAACATTGTCTCTAAATTTTAATACAAGCATTAATGATAATGATGCAGATAATTATAATAATATAACCGATAATACTTTAAACGCCGGGGTTACGACTCAAAAAATTACTAATCAGTATAACGATCAGAATTCATCATCGATTAATCAGAATTCGAGATTAGTTTATACAGAACCTCTATTAAAAACATTGAATCTAGAATTGAATTATCAGAACGGATATAACCATAATACCTCAGATAGATTTACTTACAATTTTAATCCTGCTACATTAAAGTACGATTTGCTTGATTTAACCTATAGTAACTCTTACGAAAACACGATTTTAACAAATACCGCAGGATTCAGCTTTAATGGTAATGGGAAAAAGTTTAATTGGAATGTTGGAATGGCCGTTCAAAACACGGATAGAACCAATAATAACCTTACTCAAAATTATGTTTTGAAACAAAATGTATTCAACTACACCCCTTCTGCTATGTATCGCTATAACTTTAGCAACAGCAAGCGGTTAGTTATTAATTATCGCGGAAGTACGAATCAGCCAACAATAAATCAGTTACAACCAATCCCGAATAATACAAATACGCAAAGTATTCCGGTTGGTAATCCTGATTTGAAACCAGAGTTTAATAATAGTCTGCGAGTTGCCTACAACACATTTACTGTTGGTAAAAACAGGTCATTGTTTGTCAATTTAAACTTAGTTCAAACTTCAAATAAAATAGCAAATAGTAGCAGTTTGATTCAAAGTGGTATTAATCAGGGTAAATTGGCCATTTTACCTGTAAACGTTAATGGAACTTATTCGGGCAATATATCATCATCTTTAAGTTTGCCCTTAATGGCCGAAAATAAACTAAATTTTCACATTAGTGTTAGCGGAAATTATGATCGTGATGTAAACTTCACCAATTCAATTAAAAATATAACCAATAGTTGGGCAATCACAAACGGTTATAGATTGGTATCTAATTTGGATAAACTTGATTTAACAGCTGGAGTTAATGGTTCGATAAACCGATCTACTTATTCTGTTCAGCCTAATTCTAATACAAGATATTACACATTTAGCCCAAATATTAGCGTTAGTTATCTCTTCCCTGGCGAAATTCGCTGGTCTGTAGATGCCGATTATAATCAGAATACTGGCAGAGGAGAAGGCTTTGATACACACTTTACCCTGATCAATTCTTACATCAGCAAACAATTTTTCAAAAACAGAGGGACATTCAAAGCCGCGGTTAACGATTTGCTTAACGAAAATCAAGGAATAACTCGCACAGCAAATAACAATACGATACAAGATGTGAGTTATAATGTTTTGCAACGTTATTTTATGTTTTCATTCACTTATACCTTAAACAGGATGGGTGGTAAAAACCGTAATAACATGCGCAGAGGTGATGGACAGGGTGAGAATCGTGGAGGTGGTAATGGCGGTGGAGGAAGAAGAAATTAAATCATTTTAAGGTAATTCCTTTGCGTTTAAGAAGAGAATCTAAGGCTCTTATTTGGAATAAATCTAAAGAAAGGCTACCTTGCAGCAAATTTAATACATGAAACTTTCACAATTAAAAGTAGGGCAAAAAGGTACGATATTGGCTTTTACAGATTTAGAAATGTCTGTAAAACTTATGGAAATGGGATGCTTGCCTGGTGAAATAGTAGAAGTAGAAAGATTTGCTCCACTAGGAGATCCAATGGCCATTCGCGTGGCCGGGTATCAGCTTTGTTTACGTAAAAGCGAAGCTGCGGTTATTATCATTCAATAAATTTTGGGTTTGGATATTAAAGTTGCATTAGTTGGTAATCCCAATACAGGTAAATCTACTCTGTTTAATCGCCTAACGGGATTAAATCAAAAAATTGGAAATTTCCCAGGAATAACTGTCGATAAAAAAATTGGTTATTCAAAGCTTACAGATGATAGTCTGGCAGAAATTATAGATTTGCCAGGAACCTATAGCCTTTATCCAAAGAGTAGCGATGAAAGCATTGTTTTTCAGGTTTTAGCAGATAAAAAAAATAATAGTCATCCCGATGTTATTGTATTAGTTGTAGATGCATCAAACCTAAAACGCAATATGCTTTTGTATTCGCAGGTTGCTGATTTAGGTATTCCAATGATTTTGGCCTTAAACATGATTGATCTCTCTGCTAAACAAGGTATAGAAGTTAATGTAGATAAACTTGCTGAAAAGCTTGGTGTACAGGTAATTCCCATATCGGCCAGAAATAACCTTGGTATTGATAAATTAAAGCAGGCTGTTGCTTACACTACAAAAATAGCCACACAGTTTAGCACTATTGATGTTGTAGGTTTTGCTTCTGATGCTATCAATGAGATAAAAGCGAAAATTAATACAGATAATAATTACTACGCCTTACAGGTTTTACATCAGCATGAGTACTTAAACTTCTTTTCAGAAACCGAGCAAGAAGAAATTGAGGCAATTGAGCGTTCTCATAAATTCGAGTCATCTAAAATACAAGCTGCGGAAACTATTGCCCGCTATAAACATTTGGGTACAGTACTATCTGATGTAGTTATTGATAAAGGAACTGCACAGAAGTTTAGTTTTAGCGATAAACTAGATTCGATTTTAACCCACAAAGTTTGGGGTTTTACTATTTTCCTGCTCATACTTTTTGTGATTTTTAATGCAATTTTTGCTTGGTCATCCTACCCTATGGATTGGATTGAAATAGGTTTTGGATTCATTACAGAAATTGGACATCAATATTTGCCAGCTGGAATGTTAACCGATCTATTGCTTGATGGTGTAATTGCAGGCTTAGGCGGTATTTTTGTTTTTATCCCTCAAATTGCAATCCTATTTGCTTTTATATCTATCCTCGAAGATACTGGCTACATGGCCAGGGTTACCTTCATGATGGATAAAGTTATGAGCAAGGTTGGCTTGAATGGTAAATCTGTTGTGCCAATGATTGGTGGCTTAGCCTGTGCTGTACCTTCCATTATGGCTGCCAGAAATATCGAGAACTGGAAAGATAGAATGATAACCATTATGGTTACTCCATTAGTTAGTTGTTCTGCAAGGTTACCGGTTTACATTCTTATCATTTCTTTGATTATCCCATCTAAAAATGTACTTGGCATATTTAACCTGCAGGGTTTAGCGCTAATGGTTATGTATCTGGTTGGTATAATTGCAGCAGTTTTGGTTGCCTGGGTTATGAAACTTATAATCAAAACTAAAGAACGTTCCTATTTTATAATGGAATTGCCAGTATATCGTATGCCGCGTTGGAAGAATGTGTTTTACACCATGTACGAAAAATCTAAAACCTTTGTTTTCGAAGCTGGTAAAGTTATCATTGCCATCTCGATAATTCTATGGGTAATGGCATCATTTGGTCCTGGAAACCGCTTCGATAATATTGATAAAAAATATGCGACAGCTTTGGCTGATACAAATAAAAACACCGATCACATCGCAACATTAGTTGCCACAGAAAAACTAGAAAACTCTTACGTAGGTATACTGGGGCATTGGATAGAACCCGGAATTCGTCCGCTCGGTTATGATTGGAAAATTGGTATTGGTTTAATTACCTCTTTCGCTGCTCGAGAGGCATTTGTGGGCACTATGGCAACCATTTACAGTGTTGATGGTGGAGATGAAGATACTTCGACTATTAGAGAGCGAATGGCCGCATCAGTTAATAGCCGAACAGGTTTACCTGTGTATAGTTTTGCAACGGGTATATCGTTGATGCTGTTTTACGCTTTCGCAATGCAATGTATGAGTACTGTTGCTATCGTTTATCGTGAAACAAAAGGTTGGAAATGGCCAGTAATTCAATTAGTTTACATGACTGCTATGGCCTATTTCGCCGCATTAATTGCTTATCAATTGTTAAAGTAGAACTTTCATAAAGGTTTAATTGTGCTTTTTTTGAAGAGCACTCACCGTAAATCTTATCAAAGTATGTTTCCGTTTTACTCATCCCGATGAAAATCGGGATTCGCGTTCACTACAATCGGGTCTAAGTGGCTAAAGCTGTTCAACTATTTAGGACTATGTGCAAAAAAAATAGCGTGGTTTAGCATTTCCAGCTTCAGTCTTTAACCTTTTAGCTTTACGCTTTACCCAAGCTCAATTTGGCGCTTAATGCTTTCTTCTAACGATATTAATGTCTCTGTGCGCTGAATGCCATTAACAGCTTGTATTTCCTCATTTAATACATGGCGTAAATGATTTGTATCTCTACAGATAATCTTAGCAAACATACTGTAAGAGCCAGTTGTATAATGCAATTCAACTACTTCCTTTATTTTACTCAATTGTGCTACAGCATCCTTGTACTGAATACCTTTTTCTAAATATATCCCTAAAAATGCACAAATATCGTATCCTGCCTTTTGCGGATCTATAATCAAATGCGAACCCTTAATAATACCCATTTCCTGTAATTTTTTCATTCTAACATGGATTGTACCGCCCGAAACGATTAAATCTTTTGCAATTTCTGTATACGGTTTTGTAGCATCCTGCATTAATTGTTTTAAAATATCAATGTCGAGGTTGTCAATTTCTAAATTGGAATTGTCTTTTTTAAGCATATTTTCTAAATCTGTTAAGCAAATTTAGTAAAAATTATCAATATTATAAAAATAAAATTAAATGATTAAAATATTTGCAAGGTATTAGATGTTCCTTTACATTTGTATCAAGCAATTAACAAAAAGGAACGTTCTTTAAAATTGTTTAATATAATGTAGGGTGGTGAAACAGGCAGACACACCTCCTTGTCTCGGTGGTGGAGAATATGGAAAACCGGCAACGGCTAACTACTCCTTGAAGGTTCGATTCCTTCCCCTACAGCAATTTACTGTTAAAGGTTTAAAGTTGGCAGTTTCCAAACTGAAAAACTTAAAATTGAAAGCTGTAAACTAATAATGTTGGGTGGTGAAATTGGCAGACACGCCTCCTTGTCTCGGTGGTGGGGAATAATGGGACAAACGCAGTTTATTGGGTTGACCACAATTAATTTTTTGAACTGTAGCTAACTACCCCTTGAAGGTTCGACTCCTTCCCCAACAGCATTTTTTATGAATAATAAGTTAGTTAATCGAGCAATCCCGGATGGGTTGCTCTTTTTCTTTTTATAGCATTCTGTTAAAATTTAGTCTCTAAATAAATATTTTGGTATATTCCCTTCTTTAATAACGTTTCCTAAATTTTAATGAACACAAAAATAAAAATTAAAGATATTGCAGACGAACTTAATATATCTTCCACAACGGTTTCATTTGTAATAAATGGTAAAGCAAAGGAGAAAAATATAAGTAAAGCAGTAGCACAAAAAGTGTTAGATTTGGTAGCTGAGTGGGGCTATCAACCTAATTCCTTAGCCAAAAGTTTAAGAACTGGGAAATCGAAAATTATTGGCTTTTTAGTTGATGATATTTCTGAGCCATTCTTCTCTCGTATAGCCAGATTAATCGATGAAAAGGCATCAGAGCATGGATACAAAATACTTTTTAGCAGTACTAGAAATAATAACGAAAAAGCGAAAGAATTGCTTCAAATTTTTCGCGACAGGCACGTTGATGGTTATGTAATAGCGCTGCCCGAAGGACTTGAATCTGAAATAGAAAAGTTGATTAATACCCAGGTACCTGTTGTGTTGTTTGACCGATATGTCCCTGGAATTGAAACCGATTACGTTGTAACAAACAATGATGAAAGTGTTTTCGAAGCAACGCAACATCTTGTTAATAATGGTTATAGAAATATTGGTTTTATAACAATTGAGACCGAGCAACAGCAGATGTTAGATCGTTTAGCTGGTTTTAAAAGAGTAATCGAAGCGAATAACTTGAAAAATAATGTTCTAAAAATCGACTATCAAAATTCAGAAAATTCGATTAAGCAAATGAAAAAGTTTTTTGAGATTAATCAAAACCTTGATGCTGTTATCTTCGCAGCTAATTATATTTGTATGGATGGCTTAAGAACTTTCAAACAGTTAAATATTAATCCGTTAAACAATATTGCAATTGTCTCTTTTGATGATTTTGAATTGCTGGAATTTTATAATCCACCTATTACAGCCATTGCGCAGCCTGTTGAGCAAATAGCAGAAAATATTATGAAAATTTTGCTTTCTAAACTTAATGGTCAACTTCAAATTTCTGAACACAAACAAGTAGTGCTTCCCGCTTTATTAAATGTGCGCAGCTCTACTTTAAAAAGAGTTTAAAACTAAAAAAGGAAAAGCTAAGCTTTTCCTTTTTTAGTTGAAATATTTTGAGACTAAACTTAAACAGTCATCACATCTTTTTCTTTAGCTTCAGCATGCTTATCTACTTTAATAATGTAAGCATCTGTTAATTTTTGTACTTCGCCTTCGCCTGTTTTAATTTCATCGTCAGAAACACCCTCACCTTTTAACTTTTGGATTTTAGTGTTTGCATCTTTACGAATATTTCTAACTGTAATGCGGCCACGTTCGGCTTCTTCTTTTACTTTTTTAACAAGGTCTTTTCTTCTCTCTTCGGTTAATGGTGGTACAACCAAACGAATAACAATACCATCATTTTGAGGATTAATACCAATATTTGCCACTTGAATAGCCTTTTCAATTGGAACTAGCAAAGCTTTTTCCCAAGGTTGGATAACTATGGTTCTTGCATCTGGTGTATTGATACTGGCAACTTGCGATAATGCAGTAGATGCTCCATAATAATCTACAAAAATACCATCAAGCATTCCAGCTGATGCTTTACCAGCTCTAATTTTAGTTAATTCAGCTTCACAATGATCGATCGCTTTATCCATTGAAGATTGAGCGTCCATTAATTGTAATTCTATGAGTTCGTTCATAATTGTGTGTATTTCTACAAAAATAATAATTTTTATATGCTATTTTACTAAAGTACCAATAGCTTCACCATTTGCAATTTTCATAAAGTTGCCATGTTTGTTCATATCAAACACGATAATCGGAACTTGGTTTTCTTCACATAATGTAAAAGCAGTCATATCCATAACATTTAAGCCTTTAGCATAAACTTCTCTGAAAGAAATTTCGTCATATTTAGTTGCCGATGGATCTTTTTCAGGGTCAGCGGTGTAAATTCCATCTACTCTTGTGCCTTTTAATACAGCATCGGCCTTAATTTCAATTGCTCTTAATGCAGCAGCTGAGTCAGTTGTAAAGTACGGATTACCTGTTCCTGCACCGAAAATTACCACACGACCTTTTTCTAAGTGACGTACAGCTCTTCTGCGGATGAATGGTTCGCAAATTTGCTCCATTTTAATTGCGGTAAGTAAGCGGGTTTTTATCCCAACCTTTTCTAACGCATCTTGCAAAGCCATTGAATTGATAACAGTTGCTAACATACCCATATAATCGGCCTGCGCTCTATCCATTCCACTTTTTTCAGCACTAAGGCCTCTAAAAATATTTCCTCCACCAATTACGATTGCGATTTCTAATCCTTTATCGTGTACAGCTTTAATATCTTCGGCATATTGTTTAACGCGTTCATTATCAATTCCGTATTGTTTATCGCCCATTAGCGATTCGCCGCTAAGCTTTAGTAGGATGCGTTTGTATTTCATGACCTCAAAAATATTAACAATTTTTTAATACCTCGCTATGCTTTTTAACAAATGATGTAAATATTTAGCTTGATATTTGATTTCCTTCAAATATTACTTCCTGCAAGTTCAAATCTTTATCTAGAACCAAAAGATTTGCTTTACAGCCAATATCAATTCTGCCAATAACATCTTGTCTGCCAATTAATTTTGAGGGATAGATTGTAGCCATATTTAATGCGTCAACAAGCGAGATATCGCAACGTAGTACACAATTTTTCACAGCCTGTAGCATTGTTAATGATGAACCAGATAAGGTTCCATCTGGCATTACAAATTTTTCTGCTTTGGCAACATGTTGATATGGGCCAGTAGAACATTCTGTAACTGCATCGGTGATCAGAAACAACCGCTGTTTTAATAACTTTTGAGCAAATTTTACAACTTCAAAATTCAAATGTTGTCCATCTGCTATTATGCTGGCCATTGCCTTGTCATGACTGAAAACGGCGGTTGGTATTCCAGGTTCACGATGATGAATGGGGCTCATTGCATTAAATAAATGCGTTGTGGTCTGAATTCCTTTATTGTATGCTGCTGTTGCTTCATCAAAAGTGGCATTACTATGCCCAAGGGAAACAACCACGCCATTATCTAAAAGGTATTGAATAACATCGTCATCTTGTAATTCTGGTGCAATAGTCATCATTTTAATTACGCCATCTCCAAAATCTAAAAGTTGTTTAATTTCATCAAGCGAAGCTTTACGGACAAATTCAGGGACATGTGCACCTAAGCGTTTTGGATTTAAATATGGGCCTTCGAGATGTAAGCCTAAGCAATTTCTGGCTGATGAGCGGTGTTCTTTTGCTGCTTTAATACATTCATTAAAAACTTCGGGTGTATTGGTGGCCATGCAAGCTAAAAAACCAGTTGTACCTTTTTTCAGCAAATCATCTTCCATAATGGTCAAAGATTCTACGGTTGGTGCTGCAGAAAACAATCTCCCACCTGCACCATAAATTTGTAAATCAATAAAACCAGGAACAACAAATTTTTCTGTTTTCTTTTCTGGTGGATTTGATTCGAATGATGTGATAAGTCCTTGATTAATTTCTATATTTTGATTTTCGATTAGAACATTATTTTGATAAAAGCTTACGTTTTCAATGACTGGCATATTTTTTAATATTGTTTTAGCTAAATTACAAAGTAACAAGCTAATTGTTGATAGTGAAACTGTATTATAAAAAAGGGCAAAAAAAAATCCCGATTTTCATCGGGATTTTTTAAAAAATTATTTTTTTACTTATGCACCTAATTGTACACGTTTGAAAGCTGTTACAGTTAATCCTTTAGCAGTATTATCTAAGAATTTACGAACATCTACAGAACCATCTTTAACAAACTCTTGGTTTAGTAAAGTACTGTCTTTGTAGAATTTGTTTAATTTACCAGCTGCAATTTTTTCAACCATTTCTTCTGGTTTACCTTCAGCACGGATAACATCTTTAGCAATTTCAATTTCACGCTCAATTGTAGCAGGATCAACTCCGTCTTTATCAACAGCAACGGGGTTCATTGCAGCAATTTGCATTGCAACATCTTTACCAGCATCAGTAATATCTGCACCGTTTGCACCTTCAAAAACTACTAAAACGCCCATTTTACCATTCGAGTGGATATATGAAACGATTTTTTCGCCAGATACATTTGCATACTCTTGAATAACGATTTTCTCGCCAATTTTACCAGTTAATTCAGTAATAGTTTCAGCAACAGTACGTCCATCTTCTAAAGTAATTGCTGATAATTCTTCAACATTAGCTGGATTGTTTGCTACAGCTGCTGCTAAAACAGCTTGTGCTAAATTACGGAAATCTTCAACTTTAGAAACTGGCTCAGTTTCGCAAGCTAAAGCAACTAATTTACCGTTTGTACCATCTGCTGATACATTGATTGATACAAGACCTTCAGAAGTAGCATTTCCAGAACGGGCAGCAGATACTTTTTGGCCTTTTTTGCGCAATAAATCAACCGCAGCTTCAAAATCGCCATTAGCCTCTACTAAAGCTTTTTTGCAATCCATCATACCAGCGCCAGTTTGTTGGCGCAATTTGTTTACATCAGCGGCAGTAATTTGTACTGTAGACATTTTATTTCCTTTTTACCCCCAAACCCCCTGAAGGGGGCTTGCGAGTGATTAAATAATTTTATGAATTTGAATTTTTTGACCCGATACTCCCCTTTAGGGGTTGGGGTCTATTCTTCTGTTTTAGTTTCTTCCGATGAAGGTGCTTCAACTTCTGCTTCAGCAGTTACCTTTTTAGTAGTTGGTCTTTTTTCACCAGCTGCTCTAGGCTCTTTTGCTTCAGGAGCATCAGCTGCAACTTTCGCTGCTACTGCTTCTTTCTCAGCTTCATCATCTTTTTCACGTTTACGCTCATCTAAACCTTCTTCAATAGCTTTGATAATTACATCAGTAATTAAAGAGATTGATTTTGTAGCATCATCATTCGCTGGAATAGGGAAATCGATGTTAGAAGGATCAGAGTTTGTATCAACCATCGCAAAAGTTGGGATGTTTAATTTTAACGCTTCAGTTACTGCGATATGCTCTTTCTTAACATCAATTAAGAATAAAGCTGCAGGTAAACGGTTTAAATCAGCAATACCACCTAAAAGTGATTCTAATTTAATACGTTCACGCTGAATCATCAAACGCTCTTTTTTAGATAAAATCGCATAAGTACCGTCTTTAGTCATTTTATCGATGGTAACCATCTTTTTAATCGACTTACGAACTGTAGCGAAGTTAGTTAACATACCACCTAACCAACGTTCGGTTACGAAAGGCATGTTTACTTTCTTAGCTTGCTCAGCTACGATTCCTTTTGCTTGTTTTTTTGTTGAAACAAATAACACTTTACGTCCTGATTTTACGATTTGTTTAATCGCAGCCGCAGCTTCTTCAGTTTTAGTTAAAGTTTTATTTAAATCTATAATGTGAATTCCATTACGCTCCATGAAAATGTAAGGAGCCATTTTTGGATTCCATTTACGGGTAAGGTGACCAAAGTGTACACCTGCATCCAATAAGTCTTGATAAGTTGTTCTTGCCATTGTCTTTGCCTCCTGTGATTAACGTTTACTGAATTGGAATTTCTTACGAGCTTTTGCACGTCCTGGTTTTTTACGCTCAACCATACGGTTATCACGTGTCATTAAACCTTTAGCACGCAATGCTGGTTTTTTCTCCGCATCAAGTTCTACAATCGCTTTAGCAATAGCTAAACGAACAGCTTCTGCTTGTCCTTTTACTCCACCACCTTGTACATTTACAGTGATATCATAACGACCTGTAAGTTCAGAAACCTCTAAACTTTGGTTTACGATGTATTGTAAAGGTAAAGTTGGGAAATATACTTTGTGATCTTTACCGTTAACGGTAATTGCTCCAGCACCATCTTTTAAGTAGATACGTGCAACAGCTGTTTTTCTTCTGCCTGAAGTGTTAGTAACTGACATTTCTTAAAGTTTAATGGTTTTTGGAGATTGAGCCGAGTGCGGATGAGATTCACCAGCATACACAAAAAGATTTGTGTATAATTTTTTGCCCAATTTAGTTTTAGGTAACATACCTCTTACTGCTTTCTCAATTACACGTTGAGGGTGTTTCGCCATTAACTCCTTAGGAGAAATAAAACGTTGACCACCTGGATAACCAGTATAAGAAACATATTGCTTTTGGCTGAATTTGTTTCCTGTCAATTTAACCTTGTCTGCATTGATAACAATTACGTTATCTCCGCAATCTACGTGTGGGGTGTACTCAGGCTTGTTTTTACCACGGATGATCATAGCGATCTTCGATGACAAGCGCCCCAAAATCTCGCCTTGTGCATCAACAACAATCCACTGTTTGTTAACAGTTTTCGCATTGGCAGAGACAGTTTTGTAACTTAACGTATTCACTTGCTTGTATTTAATTTATTAAACAATTTATTATTCCCATTAAAATTGGGACTGCAAAGATAGATAGAAAACTTTTATTATCAAATAGTTGGTTAAAAAAAATAACCCCAACCCCTAAAAGGGGTTTTTACCTGCGAAAGATGTAAGTCCCCTTTGAGGATTTAGGGGTAAAGCAATTGCAGTAGTTCTTCGGTCGGTTTCTGTCCCGCTTTTTGTTTCAATTTTTTTTGAACTCCTTTCATTCTTTCAAAATTCCCGTCATTGCGTGGAAGAACGACGAAACAATCTATTAAGTTAGGAACTACAAAAAAAGGATTTCCACTTCAATCGGGTTTGAGGAACTTAGTTTACCAATACTATTTTCGTTTTGGCTTAGGCATAAACAATTAATTGCCCTCGCTTGAAACGAGGATACTTGAGATACACATTTTTAATGTGTAATGTTGTTCCAGGTGAAACCTCAAAGAATTAACATTTCATCAATAATCGTTTTCACCATTAATTCTCTTTGCTGATAATCCCCTCTTATTTCAATGTATTTAATACTTCGCTTATCAAGTTCATTTTTAAATATCGCATACATTTCTTTTCTTCTATCACCCATATCGCGTAAATCATCTTCAACCCAGGCAACATCAATATTTAACAAGAAGTATAAATCATATTTAATTTGGGCTTCAAGTTCGAAGAGAATTTCAGGAATGTATTGCAGATAATGTTGTGAATAAATTTGAGTGGTAATCACGTCTGTATCGCAAAAGAGAATTTTATTGGCAATAAGCGTTTTCTCTAAAATACGTTGCGTTTGTGCTTTGCCTATTTTAATAATATCATCAACAGAAATATCATTAGATGTAATAAGCTCTCTGGCAACTTCTGGCACAAATTCAGTTTTATAAAGTAAAGCCATCTTTTCTGTTAGTGTAGATTTTCCTGTGCTTTCAGGCCCGTAGAAACAAATTCTTTTAACAAAATAAGATTTAACCTCATCAGGAATGTATTCCCAATATTTATAAGGATTGCTGCGAATCATAGTAGCAGAAACTGGTGTTGTAATTCTTTGCTGGTCGAACAGAATATGTTCGGCCTCTAAGTTTAGTGCGAAAGGCTTACCATATTCTTCTGAACTAAAAAGTATATCAATTTTTGGATAAACTTCTTGCATTCTTTTTGCCCATATTTCTGTTCTTTCTTCAAGGTTTAATAAATTGTTATCAAAATCATCAGCAATTAAAGCTGGTTTAATATTCGATTGGTTTTTGAAGATTTCTTTTATCCAGTTAAAACGCAATTCTGCATTTATTGGGTCGCTTGGCGATGAACTCATCGATACGATAAGTTCATCGCACTGCGAAGCCGCAAAATTAATTAATGCCATATGCCCTTTATGAATAGGCATAAACTTACCAATTACTAAACCTCTTTTCATCTGGTTTTGCTATAGCTTTTAAACTCTTTAATCCAATTCCAAAGTGCAAAAGCAGCAATAATGGTAAATATAAAATACTCTACTCCGAAAAATTTAGCGCCTTTTAAAAAGTATAAATATGTCGCTACAACATCAATCAACAACCAAATAATCCAGCACTCTATTCTTTTCTGAATCATTAAGAAAGTAGTAATCACACTCATCACTAAAATAAAAGAATCGACAAATGGATAAGCACTTGGTAAATTAAAAAGTAAAGGGAACCAGTTGTGTAATTGACTTGCTAAAGTGCCTACAAGTATAGTGCCAGCAATGCCCGCTGCAAGCCAGATGTAAAATTGCTTTCGAGGCATGAGACTTACTTTCAATTCTTTCTTTTTATCTTCCTCATCGGGTTTAGGATTTGCCCATCGCCACCAACCTAAAATATTGGTTACGAAAAAGAAAAACATCAAAAACATATCTGGGTAAAGCTGAATTTGATAATAGAAAAAAGCCGATAAAAAAACATTCACAATTCCGGCCGGCCAACTCCAAATGCTTGCTTTTGCCGAAAGTACGACAGAAATTATGCCTGTGGTTACAGCAAAGAATTCGAGATAACTCATTTGGTAGCCCAGTGCGGTAAAAAATATACTATGTGAATTAAAAAAATCCATATTGATTGGTAAGGAAAAGCAGGTTTAAATTTACTTCATTTATCTACAGTTATCATGCTGAAGCCTGTGGAAGCAAATATAAACTTAAAAACAGTTTTCAATTTTATATAATTTATTGTGTTCGATTTCTTCAGCACAAACAAATACAAAAGATTCTTGTTATTTAATTGTCTAATGGCTTTCGGCCTATTTATTAACCAACAAATTTCTTAAATGCAGTATTTAGATAATATTTTCGGTTATCCTATTCCATTATTTTTAAAGAATCTGATTATTGCTTTGATAGCAATTTTACTAGGTATTTCAGTTAAACTCATCATTCATAAGATATTTATTTTACTATCTCGTTGGTGGGATTTTGTTGTCATCAAATCTACAATTAAGCATCTTCGTCGCCCAATTGCAGTTTTCATACCGTTACTTTTTCTAAATTTTTCTTTGGATTTAATGATAATGCCAGCGACAGTTAGATTATCATTGGATAAAGCACTCGAAATATGTTTAACCATCATTTTTGCTTTAATTTTGGTACGAACAATTAATGTTCTCGAAGATTATTTCTTCCTCAAATACGACCTTAACAAAGAGAATAATTTAAAGGAACGCAAAATAAGAACCCAGCTTCAGTTTGTTCGGAAATTTATTGTTTCCTTAATTATTTTAATTACTGCTGCAATAATTCTATTGAGTTTCGAAAGTATGCGAAAAATAGGCGCTGGCTTACTTACTGGCGTTGGTATTGGTGGTATTATTATAGGCTTTGCTGCGCAGAAATCGCTAGGAAATTTACTCGCAGGCTTTCAAATTGCCTTTACACGACCTATTCGTATTGATGATGTTTTAATTGTGGAGGGCGAATGGGGAAAGGTAGAAGAAATTACTTTAACCTATGTTGTAGTTAATATTTGGGATCAGCGAAGACTCATTCTGCCAATTACTTATTTTATAGAGAAACCATTTCAAAACTGGACAAGGGTTTCTGCTGATTTACTTGGAACGGTTTTTCTTTACCTTGATTACACCATTCCAATTGAACCAATGCGACAAGAATTAACACGATTATTAAATTCTAATCCCCTTTGGGATAAAAGGGTTAATGTGGTTCAGGTTACCGATAGTACCAAAGATGGGTCGATTGAAGTGCGTTATTTAATGAGTGCTTCCAACTCTTCGAGGGCTTTTGATTTACGCTGTAATATACGAGAAGAAATGATTGCGTTTATTCAAACCAATTATCCTGAAAGTTTACCAAAGAAAAGGTTAGAATGGAAAGATAAATTTGAGGGGATCTAGTCGTTGCTGTCCTTTCGACTGGAGGAACCGTAGTGGAGATTTTTTTTTACTTGGCATATAATCAGGTACAAAGATTTCTCCACTACGGTCGAAATGACGATTTTAGAAACTATTTAAACATCCCTTTTAACTTAGCTAATTTTTCTTGCAAATCGCCATCAGCATTCTTTGGCTCATTTTTGGGTTTAAAATTAGGTTTGTAATCTTGCTTTGGTTTATCTTCTCTTGGCTTTCTACTTTGCTCTTTCGGTTTTGCGCTCTCTTCGGTTTTCATAGAAAGCGAAATCCTTTTGCGAGCCACATCAATTTCCATCACGGTAACTTCTACTTTTTGGTGAACTTTTACAACATCATTCGGGTTTGCTACAAAACGATTAGCCAATTGACTGGTGTGAACCAAGCCATCTTGGTGAACGCCAATATCAACAAAAGCACCAAAATTTGTAATATTGGTTACAATTCCCGGCAATTTCATGCCCGTTCTTAAATCGGCAATTTCGTTTACACCATCTGTAAAGCTGAAGGCTTCGAACTGTTCACGCGGGTCGCGGCCAGGTTTTGCCAACTCTTTTAAAATATCGGTTAAAGTTGGTAAACCAATTTCATCGGTAACGTATTGTTGAGGCTTAATTTGTTTCTGTAATTGCGTATCTTTTATTAAAGCCGAAACGGTTGTGCCTAAATCTTTAGCCATTTTATCAACTACAGGATAACGTTCTGGGTGTACTCCACTGGTATCTAAAACGTTTTCCGCATTTCGGATACGCAAAAAACCTGCCGCTTGTTCGTAAGCTTTATCACCTAACCGAGGAACTTTTTTCAAACTTTCCCGATTTTTAAACGCACCATTAGCATTTCTATAATCGACGATGTTTTGTGCTAAACTTGGACCTAAACCAGAAACATAAGCCAAAATTTGTTTAGAGGCAGTATTCAATTCAACACCAACCGCATTTACCGCACTAATAACGGTATCATCTAAACTTGCCTGTAATTTACTTTGGTCAACATCGTGCTGATATTGCCCAACACCAATTGATTTTGGGTCTATTTTTACAAGTTCAGCTAACGGGTCCATTAACCTACGACCAATTGAAACGGCACCACGAACGGTAATATCTTGAGTAGGGAATTCTTCACGAGCAACATCAGATGCTGAATAAATTGAAGCGCCGCTTTCATTCACCATCACAATGGCAACATTAGGTAGATTTAAACCGCGGACAAAAGCTTCAGTTTCTCTGCCTGCAGTTCCATTACCGATTGCAATGGCTTCAACATTGTGTTTCTCACAAAGCTGCTGAATAGTAACTTCTGCATTTTTAACGTTTCCTTGTCCGGTATGTGGGTAAATTGCCGTGTTTTCCAATAACTGACCTTGTTTATCTAAGCAAACTACTTTGCAACCTGTTCGGAAACCTGGATCGATAGCCAATACATTTTTTTGCCCCATTGGCGCAGATAATAAAAGTTGGCGAGCATTTTCTGCAAAAACCCTTATAGCTTCTTCATCTGCTTTTTGTTTGGTTAACACACGAAGTTCTGTTTCCATTGCAGGCTCTAGCAAACGTTTATAACCATCTTCTAAAGCTAATTGAACTTGCTTCGAAGCCTCATTATTGCCTAAAATAAACTCGTTTTCCAAAATTGCCAAAGCATCTTCGGTTGGTGGTAAGGCATCTAAACGCAAAATCAATTCCTTTTCGCCACGGCGCATAGCCAAAACACGGTGCGAAGCGGCTGTTTTTACAGGTTCACTCCATTCGAAATAATCTTTGTATTTGATTCCTTCTTCTTCTTTTCCCTTAATCACTTCCGATTTGAATTCGGCTTTTTCTTGAAAATAAGCCCGCATTTTTGTACGGACTTCGGCATTCTCCGAAATCATTTCGGCAATAATATCTCTGGCGCCAGCAAAGGCTTGGTCTAAAGTATTTACCCCTTTATCAGCATCTATAAATTTTTGGGCAACAGCTTCCAAATCAAAATTCTTCTGGTCGAAAATTTGTAAAGCCAATGGCTCTAAACCTTTTTCTTTCGCCATCGAAGCACGTGTTTTACGCTTCGGTTTGTAAGGCAAATAAATATCTTCTAAAAGCGAAATGGTTTCAGCTTCGCTTATTTGTTTTTCCAACTCTGGGGTTAGCTTGCCTAGCTCCGTCATCGATTTTAAAATCGCTTCGCGGCGCTTGTCTAAATCGCGTAATTGCAAAACTCTGTCTCGAATTCCAGCCACCTGAACCTCGTCTAAGCTTCCGGTTAATTCTTTTCGGTAACGAGAAATAAATGGTACGGTTGCGCCGTCGTCTAATAAATTTACGGTCGCAGTTACTTGTTTTTCTGCAACTTTTAATTCGGCTGCAATTATTTTATGGTGAGCTAACATATTCGAAAATTAATGTGGCAAAGCTAATCAGGTTTTGTGGAATTTAAAGTGTTTTAAAATCAAGTTTTCCACCGAAATATGTGAGTAAAATTATCTCAGGATTAGATAGATTTTCGATAAAGTGATGATTTTATTTTTTGAAAAGCAAAGGCGTTAAATTTTTTTATGATGGCAAATGACGGAAAGTGGAGATCAACAGATTAGAATAAATGATGGAACTAAAGGAGCCAAAAAATACTTGCTATTGTTTTCAGAAAAACTTTACCATATAAGACATTTTAGCCCATCTAAGCTTAAATGTCTTTATGGTAGAAACAAAAAATCCCCTAAGCATTGCTTAGAGAATTTTAATATCAATGAAAATTATCCGTAAATATCATTCAACATTTTCGCTAAACGAACTCCACCTTTTAAAAGCTGTTGATTCAATGTTTCAACCCATTCAAAATTGTAACGATAACTTAACTTAGAATCAGGTTTCGTGTTATCATAAATTTTGCTGCAAACCGTATAAGATTCGTAAATGCAATCTTTTAAAGTGGTATTTTTCCAATTATATAATTGCACTGCCGATGGATGATTAATTGCTTTCGTGTATTCTGTATAACTTAACTGCTGATATTCGATTAACTGCTCATCCCAAACTCGATGTAAATTAGATTTTTCGTTAAACCACAATACAGAAACTCTATTACCGCCTAAATCTTCTTTATGGGCAACATGCATTGGCTGGCATAAATCGCCTGCCATGTGTACAAGCATTCGTAAGGCTAATTGTTTTTCGGATGCAGTACTGCCTGTTTTTTTTAGAATTGCAGTTAAATCGATTATCTTGTTGTAAAGGTTTGGAGCCTTTTCGGTTTCTAAAATATTATAAACACCTTGTTTATCTAATCCTCCTGGGAGGTTTACAAAATGCCAGTTATACATATAGTTATAGGTAGAATCCGATTTAATGAAATCGCCCCAGTTTGCACACATGGCTAAACTTTCTGTCCCTAAAATAGCTTGTATCGCTTTGCGGGCTTTTGGTGTTAGGTAGCTATCGGCAACTTCGCCAACTACTCGGTGACCAATCATTCCCCAGGCCATAACCTGAGTAGGTAAATAGGCCAATGCTGCCACAGCAAATGCTGTAACTAATTTCTTTTTAATAGATGATATCATTTTATAATTCTTTTTGAACACAGGTAATTTTTTCTTTGAACGATAGTTTAATTTCTCTTTGATCGCTTAAACTTTCCATTAAGATAGAATCAGCGGTACGTTTTTTAATCAGAAAATTTTGGTCGTAACGACCAATACGATAACAACCCGATATTTTCTGTTTGTAATTAGCATGTGTAAAAGTTGCCCCGATAAATAATGTATCGCCTTTTACAGCATAAACACCTTTTGCATATTCTTTCCAAACGCCATTGTTATAGCAAGAATCTTCGTAAAAATTAATTTTGCTGTGCGTTACAAAATCTATGTAAACAGAATCGCAGGTAAATTTTAAATGGTGCTGCGTGTAGTTTTTTAATTTATTACTAAAAGCAACCGAATCTTCGTTCCACACGCCTTGCATATATGCTTCACCTTTACCTTGTATGTTAGGGCGAGGAGAACAAGCAAAATGTAAAATGGGTAAAGTAAAAAGGAAGATGTAAAGCGGCTTTGTAAATATTTTTTTAAATGCGGGCATGATGAAAAATTTATTCGCTAGTGTAGCGGAAATTGATTGGCAACGATTTTATTACTATTTACAGTGTTGTATATCAACATAAATAAGCCTACGGCAAAGAAGATTCCGCCGATAAAGCCAGCAACACCTAAAATTTTATAATATTGAGTTACTTCTGAAGCTGGCAAATTACCTGCACTCATTAAATAAGGCATTAAAACATTATAAGTAATGCTCAACAATAACGACATTCCTGAACCTATTATAAGTAAAACTGCATCTGCACTTCGTTTTTTAGAAATATAGTAGCATGAGGCAATGAAAATTAAAAGTGGCGAGAGTAACGAAATCAGGCTGTAAAAAATTGTCATTATTGAACTATCCATTTTTCTGGTTTTTAAGTTTTTACTTTACGTTTTGCAACCGAGATTTTCTGTTATAGGCCTAAGTTAATTAAACCCGTATTGAAGCGAAAATACTTTTATCCCTAAATCCCCAAAGGGGACTTGGGTAAAAGATTGAAGCAAAAAGCAGGGCTTGCGAAACCGAAGAACTACCGCCTTTTGCTTTACATCCCAAACTCCTAAAGGGGCTTTCATTTCTAATGCTAAATAAACTGTAGAAAGGAATTTACCCTTCAGGGGGCTAAGGGCTTACTTCAAACTTCCAACCATATCGCCGGGTTTAACCCACTCATCAAATTGTTCGTTTGTTAATAAGCCTAGTTCTACTGCAGCTACTTTTAAAGTTTTATTTTCTTTATGTGCTTTTTTGGCAATTTTAGCTGCGTTTTCATAACCTACATGAGGATTTAATGCCGTTACCAACATCAACGAATTTTGCAAATGTTTCTCAATTTCTGGCAAGTTAGCCGTAATCCCTTCTGCACATTTTTCAGTGAAAGAAACGCAGGCATCACCAATTAAACGAGCCGATTGCAACACATTAGCCGCGATTAAAGGCTTGAAAACATTCAGTTCGAAATGACCTGACATACCGCCAATAGAAACCGCGACATCGTTGCCCATAACCTGGGCACAAACCATAGTTAATGCCTCTGGCTGTGTTGGATTAACTTTTCCTGGCATAATTGAAGAACCTGGTTCGTTATCTGGAATTACGATTTCGCCAATACCACAACGCGGACCAGAACTTAGCATGCGTACATCATTTGCTACTTTCATTAAAGCTACAGCAGTACGTTTTAAAGCACCAGAAAGCTCAACCATTGCATCGTGAGCAGCCAAAGCTTCGAATTTATTTGGAGCGGTAACAAATGGTAAACCTGTTAAATCGGCAATTTTTTTAGCCACTAAAACATCGTATCCTTTTGGCGTATTTAAGCCAGTACCAACTGCAGTACCGCCCAAAGCTAATTCAGCAACCATTACCAAAGCATTTTTAATAGCTCTGATGCTGTTGTCAATCTGTTGTACGTAACCCGAAAATTCTTGCCCTAAAGTTAATGGAGTTGCATCCATAAAGTGGGTACGACCTGTTTTAACAATCGAGCTAAATTCTTCTACCTTTTTAGCCAAAGCATTATGTAGTTTCTCTAAACCCGGAATGGTATTTTCTACCGTTAATTTATAGGCTGCAATATGCATTGCTGTTGGATAGGTATCGTTTGATGATTGCGATTTGTTCACATCATCATTCGGGTGAAGCACTTTTTTATCATCAGCCAATTGGCCACCGTTAATTACGTGAGCACGGTTTGCAATCACCTCGTTCCCGTTCATGTTACTTTGTGTACCAGAACCGGTTTGCCAAATTACCAATGGAAATTGGTCGTCTAAATCGCCAGCAATAATCTCATCACAAGCTTTGGCAATTAATTCTGCTTTATCTGCAGAAAGTACGCCAAGTTCGGTATTAGCCAGAGCAGCAGCTTTTTTCAAATAGCCAAAAGCATGAATAATTTCTTTAGGCATTGAACCTTCAGGCCCGATTTTAAAGTTATTACGTGAGCGTTCGGTTTGTGCACCCCAGTATTTATCTGCAGGCACCTGAACCTCGCCCATGGTATCGTGTTCTATTCTGAAACTCATGATAATTTTGATTTTTATTGTGGCAAATTTAAGTTTTTAGATTTTTAAAGCGTTGAATTTATGTAAGATATTTAATGCAAAGCGAAATATAATAAGAAAAGGTGCTGAACTGGTTTTTGGCTTGGGTTCTGCCCTGGTAATTCGCTTCAATCTTTGTCGTTCGGCTTTAGCCAATGGCAAATTAAAAATTTTTAAATGAGCAAATTTGCTCTATATTCTTCATTACCTATAATAATAATGGCTAGTTCGGCTAAAGCCTTGATTTTTCTTTTAAATTCCGTTGGTTCAAACCAACGGTAAAACTAAAAATAAATACTGTTCGAAACTCGGTAAATACTAAGTTTAACAATCCATTTACTATTTTGGGCTTTTTTAAATGGGCTTTGAACTGGAAGTTTATGAAAAATTAAAACTTATGAAAAAGATAACCTTCCTATTGCTCAGCTTTATGATCACCATTTCTACTGTAAATGCACAAAAAGGCATAGACTTTAATAAAAAATATCCTGGTGGTGGAAAACTACTTATGTGTGTTGATAGCTCAGCCAAAAATATCTCGTATTGGAATGTATTTCCAAATCAACCTCAAACATCATTTAATTATCTACCTGAAGTAAATAATGTTAGTATCCAAATTAATTTTAGAAAGACGATTAATATACAGGACTATCGGTACACAATTTTAGTGGATAATATTCCTGTAGCAGTAAATAAACTAATTAACCAGTCGCAATTAACAGATACTCATGCCGAGGGAGATGATGAAATATTCAGTTCTACAACACTCGGCACTTATCCAATAAAAGGTAAAGTGATAACAGTATTAGTTTATAGCATCGAAAAACCTCAGGATATTGATAAATCAATTTTTTACGGGAAACCTATCCCAGAAGCAAAAATCAAAGGTCTTGGAAAGCGCTTTATAGTTGAAAAGGGTGTTGACTACAGCTACATAACCAACCCACAAGAAAAAACAAACCTCAATCTCACTAAGAAAGATGACGAGCTAACAATTGTAAAAGACAGAACAGATATTGATTACATCTATCAAGCCTCGATAAAAGATAAGCAAACAGATAAAATAATTTACGAATCAACTGCCTGGCAATATGGTGGCCACATTGATGAAACACATCAGTTTTCTCCATATTTAAAATTTGATAAAAGCATTTTTAAAAAATCGGGGGATTACGAAATTATTATTCAACCATTGATTAAAATGAATGCTTCGCCGAAAGAGATAGAAAAATATATAACTAGATATACGCTTTCTATAACACTTGATGAACAAGCCTATACTAAAAAAGAATTGATAATTGCTGGAATTCTTATCGCAGCTATGTGTGGAGCCATTTTTGGTGTAGCGGTTACCTACATCAAAAAGAAAGATGCTAAAAAACTAGCTCAACAGTTTAAAGAAAAAGAAATTGCGCAACTTCAGTTAAATTCTGTTCGTTCACAATTAAACCCACACTTTTTGTTTAATGCTTTAGCTGGGATTCAAAATCTGATGAACAAAAATGAAACTGATAATGCCAATCGCTACCTCAGTAAATTTGCTCGGTTAACAAGAAATGTTTTAGATAGCAAAGACCTTATCAGCCTAACCCAAGAAAAAACTTTGCTAGATGATTACCTGCAAATGGAACAGTTGCGTTTTGGCTTTCAATATACTTTAAAAGCTTCGTCAGATTTAGATACCGAGAATAACGAAATACCAGCCATGCTTTTACAGCCTTTTGTAGAAAACGCAGTTAAACATGGTATTGCAGAAAAGGGGAAGGATGGCTTGATAGCGGTCAGCTTCGAAAAGCAGTCTGCAGATTTAGTTCTCCAAATTAAAGATAACGGACAAGGTTTCGATGCAGCTAAAACTTACAACGGCTTAGGCTTGGCTTTAAGCAAAAACCGAATATCTTTACTAAACACAATTTATAAACAAACATCATTTGTTTTGAATATTCAATCTGATTTAAACGGAACAGTAGTTACGATTACTTTAAAACAATGGTTATAAAATGAGGGCAATTTTAGTAGATGATGAACAGGCAAATTTAGAAAACCTACAGGTTTTACTGGCAAAGAACTGCCCTGAAGTTAAAGTCGTTGCTGTTTCAAATGGCATTGATGATGCTTTTGCAAAAGTAAATCTGCATCGCCCTGATTTGCTTTTTCTCGATATCCAAATGGGAAAAACAACGGGTTTCGATTTACTAACCTTACTTACTGAAAAATCTTTTGAAGTTATTTTTGTAACGGCCTATGATAACTACGGAATCCAGGCGGTAAAATTTGCCGCCTTGGATTACCTGCTTAAACCTGTCGACCCAGACGAATTAAAGCAGGCCGTTTCAAAAGCTGAAGAAAGGATCAAAAGTAAAATCAATGGAGAGCAACTAAATTTTTTGCTCAACCAGATAAAAAGGGTTGAACCAAGTGTACCTAAAATTGCTTTGCCACAGCAGAACGAAATCCGTTACGTTTCAGTTGATAATATTGTACGTTGTGTAGCTGACAATACTTACACTTTTTTCTATTTATCTAGCGGAGAAAGAATTTTAATATCGAAACCTCTTAAGGAATATTCCGATTTATTGAAACCGCATGGTTTTGTGCGGGCACATCAAAGCCATTTAGTAAATCCAAAATTTGTTAAAAGCTGGCTTAAAGAAGATGGGGGAATTTTGTTGATGAATAATGGAGATAAAATCCCTGTTTCTAAGCCAAACAGAGAAATGGTAAAAACTTTTCTAGGGAAGTAAAAATATTTTTACTACAAAGACAAAAAAGCATCTATGAGCCTGGCTTAGTTCCCAATATTGCGAGGCACAGCTTGTCGAGCACTTCGAGAAAGCCACCTTTTAATTACAGTTATTTTTTCAGCGAGCACAATAACGATCGCTTTTAGAAACTTTGCTATTCATTGCCGCTGGGCTTTAGCTAGCGGTTTCTAGCAAGCTCTTATATTCTCTGTGAAAATCTCTGTGCGCTCTGTGGTTAATAAACCTTTTTGTACTTTTGCAGCTATGTCAGTTATTAAACCCTCATTAGCAAAAGGTACACGCGATTTTTCGCCTGTTGAAATGGTAAAACGCAACTTTATTTACGATACAATTAAAACGGTTTTCAAAAAATATGGTTACGCCGAAATTCAAACGCCAAGTTTCGAAAACCTTTCTACCTTAACCGGAAAGTATGGCGATGAAGGTGATAAACTGATTTTTAAGATTTTGAATAGTGGGGAGTATTTAAAGGATGCAAAGAAACATTCCTTCGACTTCGCTCAGGACGACAACAGTAATAAGCTTATTCCTTTAATTTCCGAAAAAGCCCTACGTTACGATTTAACCGTTCCTTTTGCCCGTTACGTAGTAATGCATCAACACGAAATCACCTTGCCTTTTAAACGTTTTCAGGTTCAGCCGGTTTGGCGTGCCGATAGACCTCAAAAAGGCAGATACCGTGAGTTTTACCAATGTGATGTAGATGTTGTAGGTTCAGAAAGTTTGTTAAATGAGGCAGAATTTATCCTGATTTACAATGAAGCCCTAGCCAAATTAGGGCTTAAAGATTTCAGCATCAAAATTAATAATAGAAAAATTCTATCAGGCATCGCCGAAATTATAGGTAAACCTGATTTGATTATCGATATGACTGTCGCTATCGATAAACTGGATAAAATCGGTTTAGATGGTGTAAGTAAAGAATTATTAGAACGCGGTTTCACTGAAGATGATTTGGAAAAACTTCGTCCCGTTATTTTATTAGAGGGAACCAACGAAGAAAAGCTAACAAGTTTAAAAGACGTGTTAGCGGGATCTGAAACGGGTTTAAAAGGCGCGGCAGAAATCGAACAGGTTTTTGAATATGTAGAAAGTTTAATTTCTTATGGCTTGCCATTAACGGCTAAGGTAGAATTAGACATCACTTTAGCTCGTGGCTTAAATTATTATACAGGTTGTATTTTCGAGGTTAAAACCAATGAAGTTGCGATGGGCAGTATTGGTGGTGGCGGTCGTTATGACGATTTAACTGGCATGTTTGGCTTGAAAGGTTTAACTGGCGTTGGCGTTTCATTTGGTGCCGACAGAATTTACGATGTATTGGAAGAATTAAATCTTTTCCCTGCATCGGCAGAAGTTGGAACAAAAGTTTTAATCAGCAATTTCGATGATGAGGCCGAAAAATATGCTCTACCTATTTTACAACAATTCAGAAATGCAGGAATAGCAACGGAATTATATCCATCATCAGCAAAGCTGAAAAAACAAATGGCTTACGCAGATGCCAAGAACATTCCTTACGTAATTTTAATTGGTGGTGATGAAATTGCAAGCGGCGAATTAACGTTAAAGGATATGCAAAGCGGTGAGCAAAAAAAGTTAACGGTTTTGGGTATTTTGGATTTGTTGAAGTAGGTTTTCACCATCAAATTACAAAGGATACAAAATTTAGCACATTCCACAGCAAAAATCATAAAGAAAACAAAAACCCCCAGATTCGCAGCTTAAAAACTGTAAATCTGGGGTATAATCTTATTGAAATTAATCTTTAAAAAATATATTTCGTACTTAAGAAATTCGAATCATTACCGCTAACAATCTCGTTCAATAATTTCTTGTTGCTATCTGTAAGTTTAGTTGCCACCAAAGAACGGATAGAGAAAGAACGCAAGGCATCAACCACTGAAAGTGTTCCTTCAGCGCTGTCTTTTCTACCAGTAAATGGAAACGCATCAGGACCACGTTGGCATTGGCAGTTAATGTTTACTCGACTAACCTGGTTAACCAATGGGTCAATTAATGAAGAAATAACTGCTGAATTATTACTAAAAATACTTACTTGTTGTCCGTGTGGCGAGCCAATTAAATACTCAATTGGTTCTTCCAAATCATCGAAAGGAACAACTGGAACAATTGGGCCAAACTGTTCTTCGCGATACAATTTCATATTGCTGTTAACAGGATAAACAATGGCTGGATAAACGAAAGTTTCGAGCGTTTGACCGCCATTTTTATTTACCACTTTAGCGCCATGAGCAACTGCATCATCAATGCATTCCTTTAAATATTCTGGCTTGTTCAATTCTGGAAGAGGCGTTAAAGCAACTCCTTTTTCCCAAGGCATTCCAAATTTTAATTTTTCTACCTCAGCAGATAGACGTTTTAAAAACTCTTGTGCCAAACTGCGGTGTACATAAACAATTTTAATTGCTGTACAACGCTGTCCGTTAAAAGAAAGCGAACCTAAAAGTGTTTCAGAAACGGCTAAATTTAAATCAGCATCTTTTGTAATAATTGCTGCATTTTTAGCATCCAAACCTAAAATTGCTCTTAAACGATTAACTTTTGGATGCAGTTTTTTCAACTCATTAGCTACTTTACTCGAACCAATTAATGTTAAAACATTAATCTTTCCCGATTTCATTAATCCCGGAACAATCGTATTTCCACGACCGTAAATCGTATTTACAACACCTTTAGGGAAGCTTGAACGAAAGGCCTCTAACAAGGGATAATGTAATAAAGTTCCGTGTTTTGGTGGTTTAAACAAAATGGTGTTACCCATAATTAACGCCGGAATTAACGTTGTGAAAGTTTCGTTTAATGGATAGTTAAAAGGCCCCATGCAAAGCACAACGCCAAGCGGGGAACGACGAACCTGTGCAACAATTCCTTGCTCAATTTCAAAACGTGAAGATTGCCTGTCGATATCTTTTAAAGCATCGATAGTGGCGTAAATATATTCCACTGTACGATCAAATTCCTTGATAGAATCTGAATAAGATTTACCGATTTCCCACATAATTAATTTCGCAACAATATCTTTTTGCTCAATCATTTTGTGTGTGAAGTTTTCTACACAGCTTATGCGGTCGGCAACACTCATGGTAGGCCATTGCCCGCGACCATTATCGTAAGCAGCAACAGCTGCATCCAATGCTTCGGCAGATTCTTTTTCCGTACACACAGGAAAACTACCAATGCGTTTTCGCTTCAAGCCATCTGCGGTTTTTACGCATACCGGAGAAAAAACCTCGTTAAAAGGTCCGCTCCATGTTTTCATTTCTCCGTTAGAAAGAAATTCTTTTTGATTGATTTCTTCCTTGAGCCTGAATTCCTCAGGAATCTGGCTTTCATCAACGAAAATACTTTCGAGATTTAAAGTTGTGCTCAATTTGGTTTGTTTTAAGGGTTTATAGTTCTGTTAAATCCATAGTTTTAGTATAGATTTTTAATGTGATTTGGTTATATTTTGAAATTTGGAAGCCCAATTAAAGGCTTCCATTGTTTAAAATCAATTTTATTTTAGTTCGATAACTTTATATTTCGGTACAAGGGCTTTCATTACAACCCAGCCGATTAGGTAACAAACCGCACAGATAGAAAATATAATGAAGTAACCTGCTTCTTCACCTTTAAAACCCATGAAAACGATTTTGTTTTTACCCGTATAATCGAATAACACACCAGAGCCTTTGTTGATAATAAAAGCGCCAATACCACCTGCCATACCGCCTATTCCGGTTATAGTTGCAATTGCCTTTTTAGGAAACATATCGCCAACGGTAGAAAAAATATTTGCCGACCAAGCCTGGTGCGCCGCACCAGCAATACCAATAATAATTACCGGAATCCAATAAGTAATGTGGCCTAAAGGTTGTGCAGCCAAAGCTAAAAGAGGGAAAAATGCAAAAATTAACATGGCTCTCATTCTGCCTTCGTAAGGGTTCATTCCTTTCTTATCAACAAAATAAGTTGGTAACCAACCTCCAATAATCGAAAGTAAGGTTATCATGTAAAGTACAAATAATGGTAATGCACTTTGGGTAGAGTCCATCCCGTAAACAGATTTTAAATAAGCCGGGGTCCAGAATAAAAAGAACCACCAAACACCATCTGTCATAAATTTACCAAAGGCAAACGCCCAGGTTTGTTTGTATTTAAAACAATCTATAAAAGAGACTTTTTCCTCCGTTTCTTCTACGTAATCGGCAAGTTTTCTATCATTAATAACGTCTTGTTGTATGTAAGCTAATTCTTCTGAGCTAACTCTTTTATGTAGCTCGGGCTTATTGTAAACGAAAACCCATAAACCCATCCATATAAAACCTAATGCACCAATAATAAGAAATGCCATCTCCCAACCATAAGCTCTAGCAATAAATGGAATTGTAATTGGCGCAGCTAATGCACCAACTGTTGCGCCAGCATTGAAAATACTGGTAGCAAATGCTCTATCTTTTTTGGGGAAATACTCTGCGGTTGCTTTAATTGCTGCCGGGAAATTTCCTGCCTCACCAACTGCTAATACAAATCGGGCAAAAATAAATAAGGTAACACTCACAGAAACAACCATTCCAGTATTGTTAATTCCTCCGATAATTTCTTTAGCACCTTCAAAACCAACAAGCCAATTTCCATTTATTATTCCGGCGGTTGCAATTCCACAAAAAGCATGTAAACAAGCACCAACCGACCAAATTCCAATTGCCCACAAAAAGCCTTTTTTAGTATCTAATTTATCAACCAAACGACCTGCAAAAAGCATCGATATGGCATAAAAAATAGAAAACAGCGCTGTTATATTTCCATAGTCGTTATTATCCCAATGAAATTCTGGTTTAATAAAATCAGTCCATGTTAACGAAAGTACCTGTCTATCTAAATAATTTATTGTGGTAGCAAGAAACAAGAGTAAACATATCGTCCATCTGTATTTGCTTGTTTTTGGTTGGTTCATTTGGTTAGTTTGTTGAGGTTGAGACTAAGGTTATTTGCTTTGCTTAATTAAATCGATTGCTAATTTGGTGTTATCAAACAGCTCATCGTAAAGGCGTTTGCTCATAACATCTTTACTAATTAATTTACTGCCCATTCCAACAGCACAAACACCCGATTTAAACCAGGTTTTTAAGTTGTCGAGATTAATTTCTACGCCTCCCGTTGGCATAAAAAGTTGTCCGGCGAATAAATCTTTAATAGAAGATATAAACTCTGGACCTAAAATATTTGCAGGAAAAATTTTAATTAACATGGCTTTATGCTCTTGCGCAATGCTGATTTCTGTGGGTGTCATACAGCCAGGAATCCAAAGCATACCAATTTTATTTGCAATTTCTGCAACAGCAGGATTAACAATTGGTGCTACAATAAAATCCGTTCCGGCTTCAATAAAAGCATTCGCATCAGCAGGTGTTTTTATCGTACCAATTCCTAAATATAAATCAGGCATTTCAGCGTCGCGTACTTCTTTTAATTTCTTAAAATTAGGCAAAGCCGATTTACCGCGATTGGTGTATTCGAAAACACGAACACCAGCTTTATACAAAGCCCGAAGGATTTCTACACTACCTTCTTCACTATCCTGATAAAAAAGTGGTAACATGCCTTGCTCTAAAATGGCATCTAAAATTTTATGCTTATTGGTTATCATCTTATTATTCTTTTTTCTATGTCGGCAACAGTACTGGTTGTTGCATCGCTTGGAATATATAATTTATCGTATGCTGCTGCAGTAGCAAAGTTTAAAGTTTCGCTAACGGGTAAATGGTTGTAAAAACCATAAATTAATCCCGCCATAAAACAATCGCCACTGCCAACCTTATCTAAAATTTCTTCTGAAACATATTCTTTAGAAACCGTTAATTCGTCATTTGTATATATTGCAGTATAATATCTAATGCCTTTTCCATTATCAAAACGGAAGGTATTCGCTACAGCTTTGCAGGCTGTGAACAAACTTAATATTTCTTTCGAAGTATCTGTTGCTTGTTGCAGTAACGTTTCCTTTGCATAGCCTTCGGTTGGTTTTAAATCATCGTGAAGTGCAGTACCGAGCATTTTATTTGCCGCCCAAACATTTCCCATAATCAGCGTACAATATTTGGCTAATTCTGGTAAAATATTGATGGGTTCTTTTCCGTATTTCCAAAGTTTTGCACGGTAATTTAAATCCAAAGAAATGGTAATGTTTTTCGAAGCGGCTACTTTTAAGGCTTCTAAACATATATCAGCAATAGATTGGTTTATCGCTGGACAAATGGCGCTAAAATGAAACCAGCTAACATCTTCAAAAATTTCTTCCCAATTAATTTGACCAATTTTTAAATCTGCATAAGCCGAATTTGCTCTATCGTAAATAACACCCGCGTTTTTTAAATCTTTTCCCTTCGGGAGATAATATAAACCAAGACGCTCGCCATGGTAAATCATTGGCGATGTATCTATATTTCGCTTATCAAGATAGTCTACAATTTCTCTTGTAACAGAATTATCAGGCACCGCTGATAAATAAGCCGATGGAACATTCCAAAGTGCCAAAGCTGTGGCCACATTTAATTCTGCTCCACCAACATAAAATGGTAATTTATTTTCTTTAAGCCATTCGCCATCCATATCTGGGCAAATGCGTAAAAGGATTTCCCCGAAGCTTAAAACTTTTTTTCCGTTTTTTGATTTTGATAATATCTGCTCGCTCATTGTTTGGTTAATCGGCACATTTCTGTTCGTTTTTAATTCGAAACAGAAGATGAAAGGAAATCGATTGAAACGATTTGATTCTAATCATTTCCCTTTAAAAAGTTCATTTTTATTAAAATTTAAAGTAATTTTTTGCGTTAAAATACGAAATATCCTGCACAATTTTGCCAATCCATTCCATGTCGTTTGGCAATTCGCCATTCTCCACATCATCACCAAAAAGATTACAAACTATTCTTCTGAAATATTCGTGACGAGGGAAAGAAAGAAAACTACGCGAATCGGTAAGCATACCAACCATACGACTTAAAAGTCCCATGTTTGAGAGTGCATTCAGTTGTTTTATCATCCCATCTTTTTGGTCCAAAAACCACCATGCAGAACCGAATTGAACTTTTCCAGCAATTGAACCATCATTGAAGTTGCCAATCATGGTTGCAATTAATTCATTATCTGCCGGATTTAAATTATAGATTATGGTTTTAGCCAATTTATCCTGATTATCCAATCGGTTTAAAAATTTAGAAAGCATTCTGGCCTGGCTAAAATCTCCTATAGAATCCCAACCTGTATCCGGACCTAATTGCCTTAACATACGTGCATTGTTGTTACGCAAAGCGCCTAAATGATATTGTTGTACCCAACCTTTTTCGTGATCCCACTCTGCAAAATAAATCAGCATAGCCGATTTGAATTTTAAGTTTTCCTCGAAAGAAATACCTTTTTTACTTCTAATTTTTTCGAAGATCGACGTAATTTCTGCATCAGTATAATCCTCAGCGTAAATTTGCTCTAAACCATGGTCGGAAACAGAACAGCCGTTAGCCGCAAAATAATCGTGACGACTTTTTAGAGCATCAAGATAATCCTGAAAACTGCCTATTGTTTTGTTTACAACAGATTCTAATTTATCAATATATTCATTTAAACCTTCAATATCATCACTATTCATCGCTTTATCCGGACGGAAAGCTGGCAACATTTTCAGGTTTGTTCCCTCAGCTGCCAATTGCTGATGAAAATTTAAGCTATCTAAAGGATCATCAGTTGTACATACGGCTTCAACATTCATTTTCGCCAATAAACCACGAACCGAATAATCTGATGCTTGCAATTTTGATGAACATTCGTCGTAAATTTTTTGCGCCGTTTTACCTGAAAGCAATTCATTAATTCCGAAATAACGTTGCAGTTCCAAATGTGTCCAATGATACAATGGGTTTCTTAAAGTATAAGGAACGGTTTCTGCCCATTTTTCAAATTTCTCGTAATCTGTTGCATTCCCGGTAATGTATTTTTCATCAACACCGTTCGCTCGCATGGCTCTCCATTTGTAATGGTCGCCTGCAAGCCAAACCTGACTAATATTCGAAAACTGAATATTATTTGCAATTTGCTCGGGAATTAAGTGATTATGATAATCGATAATCGGCATTGATTTTGCAAAATCGTGATAAAGCTTTTGAGCTGTTTTAGTTTGCAAAAGAAAGTTTTCGTCTAAAAAAGATTTCATTCTAAAATGAGGTTTTTAGATAGAGGCGAAATGAAGACTTCTATCTGTTAATATTATGTTATTGGTCTGTGAGGACACAGACCATTAGTTTTTCACTACAAACTCACACCACGTTTCCATGGGATAAAATCATCTTGATTTAGTAAAACTGCTTTCGGAATTACTTCTCCGCTTGCCGCTTTAATGCAGTATTCAAGAATATCTTCACCCAT
Source organism: Pedobacter jamesrossensis (assembly GCF_042650905.1). NCBI lineage: Bacteria > Pseudomonadati > Bacteroidota > Sphingobacteriia > Sphingobacteriales > Sphingobacteriaceae > Pedobacter > Pedobacter jamesrossensis. The sequence goes on from NZ_JBHSBY010000146.1 coordinate 117,442, forward strand.
TTGTTCTATGGTTTTTTCACCTTCGATAACTGGCCCACAATTGATGTCGATAATATCGCCCATGCGTTTAGTTAACTTGTTATTTGTAGCAACCTTGATGGTGGGGCAAACCGGATTTCCGGTTGGCGTGCCTAAGCCTGTTGTAAACAAAATCAAAGTAGCGCCAGAAGCCGCTTTTCCTGTTGTTGCTTCTACATCATTACCGGGTGTACAAACCAAATTTAAACCAGGCTTTGTTGCAGGTTCGGTATAATCTAAAACATCTTCAACTGGCGATGTGCCTCCCTTTTTGGCTGCACCAGTGCTTTTTATCGCATCGGTAATTAAACCGTCCTTAATATTTCCTGGTGATGGATTCATGAAAAAGCCCGAACCTACGTTTTCTGCCGATTGGTTATAAGCCGTCATTAACTGAATGAATTTACGTGCTGCAGTTTCATCTTTAGTACGGTCTATTAATTGTTGTTCTGCACCGCAAAGTTCAGGGAATTCTGCAAGTAAAACTGTTCCGCCTAAAGCCACTAATAAATCGGAAGTATAACCAACAGCTGGATTTGCACTTATGCCACTAAAACCATCGCTTCCTCCACATTTTACACCTAAAACTAATTTGCTTAAAGGTGCTGGCTGACGTTCTATTTTATTAATTTCTGTTAAACCGATAAAGGTTTTTCTAATCGCTTCTTTTACTAATTGTTCTTCGCTTTGCGATTGTTGTTGTTCGAAAATAAATAACGGTTTATCAAAATTCGGACTACGGTGTTTTAAGTCATCCATAAAATCCTGAACCTGTAAATTCTGGCAACCTAAGCTTAAAACGGTAACACCAGCGACGTTTGGATGGTCGGCATAAGCTGCTAATAATTTACTTAAAACCGCAGCATCCTGACGAGTACCACCGCAACCACCCTGATGGTTTAAAAACTTAATACCATCAACATTTTTGAAAATTCTATTTGCAGCAGGATTAGCTTGCCCGATAGAACTTATATCAGCTTCGCCAAGAATTTCTCCATTTTTATATGCATCAACTAATTGATGCGTGTATGATTTGTATTTATCGGTTACTGCGTAACCCAATTCGTTATGTAGCGCCTCACGGATTACATCCAAATTACGATTTTCGCAAAAAACCGTGGGGATAAAAAGCCAGTAATTTGCTGTTCCAACGCGACCATCATTACGGATATAACCATTAAAAGTTCTGTCGGCATATTTCGAAACGTCCGGTGCATGCCACTCATAATGATAGGGACGAAACTCGAATGGATCTGAAGCATGTTTGGTATTTTCAGTATCCATTAAACCACCTTTTAAGATAAAATGCTGTGCTTTTCCAACCAACACACCATACATAATAATGTGGTCGCCTGCATTCATATCCTGCATAAAAAACTTATGCTTTGCCTGAATATCATCCTGTAAAGTATATTCATGCCCATCATGAATAATGGTTTCACCTTTTGCCAAATCTTGTAAGGCAACTAACACATTATCGTTCGGATGAATTTTTAAAATTCTTGTAACCATTTTTAAATTGTTCTTTCTGTATGCAAGTTACTTAATGTTTCCTTTGCACCTGTATTTTGTAGCAAATCAACGTAATTTTTAATAGCTGCGTTAAAGCCAGGATAATTATTTAAGTTTTTATCCCACAAACGTCTGTCGCCTAAAATATTATCAATTGCAGTTTCTGGATTTTGCCAGTAAGTGTATAAAATTTCTGCAAATTCATCTTGAACAGGATAAGTTTTACCATTCACGTTTGCAACGTAATTTGCACCATCTTTTGTGGTATTCATGAAGATGATATAAGCCGAAAGGCCAAGCGCAATAAGAGGTGGTACTTCGTTTTTCTGACTATAATATTTCCTGATTAAAGGCATATTACGCATCTGCATTTTTGAGGTAAAATTTAACGTAATTGCTTGCCATTGATGTTCTAAAGATGGGTTGCTAAAACGGTCGATTACACTAGACGCAAAATCGATAGCATCTTGATAAGTAATATCATCGTTTTCTAAAGAATGCGCAATTTCCTGTTGCATCAAGTTAGAAACGTATTTAGCGAAAACTTCATCAGCCATTGCTTCTTTAACCGTATTGAAACCTGATAAAATTGCTAAGCCACAACTTAAAGTATGCGTTCCGTTGAGTAAACGAAGCTTTAATTCTTTAAATTTATTTATAGATGGAACGATAAAAACCCCTTTATCTGCTTGTTCAAAAGATAAAATCTCTTTTACTCTTGGGTTTGCTGATTCGATAGCCCAAAGCCTGAAAGGCTCTGCCATAATCATCAACTCATCTTCGTAGCCTAACTGCTCTTGAATTGATGTTTGCTGTGTAGCAGGTAGTTTACCCGGAACAATTCTATCAACCAAAGTTTTGCAAAAATGATTAGACGTTTTTAACCACTGCTCAAAATCCCAACTTAATTTATTCTGAACCGAAAGTTTTAGCAAAATTTCTTTCAGTTTATCTGCATTATCGCTAATTAATTCTGTTGGTACGATAACCATTCCGCTTTCTTCTGAACCATTAAAAGCTTTATACCTTTCGTGTAAAAAAGCAAGTAATTTACCCGGATAAGATTGGGGTGGATTATCAGTAATTTTATCTTCGCTCAACACAATTCCAACTTCGGTCGTATTAGAGATTACAACTTGCAAATCAGGATTATGAGCAGCTTTTAAAATTTCAGTCCAATCTTGCGAAGCAGATAAAACACGGCTAATAGAAGAATTGATTATATTTTCTTCAACTTTTACGCCATCTTCGATTCCCTTAACACAAAGTGTATAAAGATTATCTTGTTTAGAAAAAGCATCGGCACCGCCTTGACTAGTTGATTTTACAACCAAAACACGACCATTAAAAACGCCAGCCCTGTTGGCTTTGTCGATAAAATAATCGGGCAAGCCACGAAGTAAAACCCCGGTGCCAAATTGAATCACTCTTTCGGGCAATTCTAAAAGTTCTACTGCAGGTTTATTTACGCTTTCCCCGCTAATATTTTTTAAATTTTCTTTGCTTAAAATCATCTTCTTACGATTTCCGTCATTGCTAGGAATGAAACAATGACGTATTAAAATTTTATTTTGTTCCGTTGGTTATTAACCATTTTGGATATTCTTTTTCTATAATTTTCTGCGCCCAGTTACCATACCATGCATAACCATTACGGCGCTCTGGACTTAAATCCTCAAGTTTTAGTTTTATGGTGTTATCACGGTCTCCAAAAATTGGAATGTTCTTTTCTAAATCATAAAAACGAGCCCAAACAACGCTAGAATTATCCGCTATTAAACCAGAGGAGGTTTTTTCTCTATCGAAACGGTAGCCCAAAATTTTATTATCACTAAACCATTTCACAGCACCAGCTATTGAAGTTTTAATGTCTGGAGACGGATTTTTTAGACGCATTAGGAAACGAACAATGCTTACCGACTCGGCTGTACTTAAAGAAGCGGGTTCAAAAGCTCTGGCCTTAGCTGGCAACATAGAATCTTTATCATATTGCGCAGCCCAAATGGTTAAATTTCCTTTTTGTTTAACTTGCGTTTTTAAAATACAATCGATGCCTTTTTTTATAGCCTTTTCTGCTTTAGGAATGTAGCTGGGATTTACTGCATCAAAATCGTTGGTTTTTGAAGCAATATCTTGCAGTATATTTAAAACGTTAATCATTGCATCATCGTTATAAGTAATTTCAGAACGATATAGTGCTTTATCAGGATAATATTGTGGCCAACCACCATTTAGATATTGTGCCATTAATATATAATCCAAGCCTTTTTCTGCAGCTTTTAAATAGGTTTTATTCTGTGTTTTTTTATATGCCTTTACCAGATAAACCACCTCCCTGCTTGTTGCTTTATTATCGAAAGTTGCATGTAGATCTGTAGTTGCTTTTATTTTTTCTTTTATTTCTGGTGTTAAAGCTAAGCTATAATTCACTACACTTTTATCTTCAAGCTGCTTTGGCCATCCGCCGTTACTTAACTGGTAAATCAGCATTTTATCTGCAACAGAATCAGTTGGTACTTGTGCAAAACAAGACATTAGCAATGTGCTTAAAGCAAGGGAAAGAAATGTTTTTAATCTTTTCATGTTTGTTGTGTTATAAAAATCACCTATTTCTTCCCTGGTACTTGTTTAATCAGCCAGTTTACTAAATCGTTGGTTGCCTTATAATTTTCCAAATCTTTTGGAAGCTTTCTTCCATCGATATATTCATTGTAAAACCAAGGGTCGCCAACGGCAAAAACAGTTCCCTTGCCATATTTTGCAGTCGCAATAATTACATCTCCGTTATCTGTTAATGCAGAAACCGCTGGGGCTTTAGCTGTGATTGTAGAAATTTCTTTGATATAAACTTTCTTAGCTGTTTGGAAAATGCTGTTTCCGGCAGGGATTTTTATAGCGCCTTGTTCAAAGTTTAATCCTTGCACTTTATTACGGCTATCTTCATTAAAATGAATGCCAAAAGTTTCTGGTAAAACATTAAATTTTGTGATTTCGCAATTGCCAACATCGTTTAATAAGAGCACCAAAACACCTCCAGCCTTTACCCATTCGCTAATTTGCTTTGCATGAGCAGCATTCATAAAATTCGGATTTACAGTTTCTTTTTCCGTATCAGGGTCTACGATAATGTAGATATTAGAAGCTTTTAAATTTGCTGTAGTGGGTGCAGATGATAGTGTTGATGTTTTTACACCAGCATCGTTAAATACTTTTCCGAAAAGGGAGAAACCATTGTTATCATCTTCGTTCCATAAATAATGAAAAGGAATTTTATCACCAGTTGGACCAGTCATGAATTCATTATTGAAAAAATTATCAACCGTTACGGTTAAGCCTTTTCCTGGTTTAGGTAAAGCATCAATCTCCATTTCAGCAGCAGCACAAATAAATGCGCCTACACCTTTTGGGTCGTTTGTAATTACTTTCTCGCTGATGTAATATTCAAAACTACCATCACGATATTTTGGTTTTCCACCCAAACCGGAAACAGAAACAGTTTTGGTTAAGTTTACCCTTTCATTGCCAGCAGACTCTATAAATTCTTTCTTTAAGCCAGCATAACCTTTATTCGCAGCATTTAAGTACGATTTTGGCAAATATCCCTTGCGAACGCCTTTAGCCAAGCCATAAACAAGCATGCTAGAAGCAGAGGATTCAAGGTAATTTCCTTTGCGTTTTGGCATATTCAGAATATCGAACCAAACACCAGATTTTGCATCCTGATATTTTACGGTTGCGGCAGCTGTGCGATTTAAAATTGCAATCAGTTCTGCTCTTTTAGGGTGATTTTTGGGGAAATTATCTAAAACATCTACTAGTGCCATAATATACCAGCCCATTGCTCTGCCCCAAAAATTTGGTGATTTCCCGGTATTTTTATCCGCCCATTTTTCTAATCTGCTTTCGTCGTAACCGTGATAAAGTAAACCAGTTTTTGTATCTCTGGAAACTTTCTCCATTAAAATAAACTGCTGAGCAATATCATCAAATGCAGCCTCTTTTTTCATCAAAGCGGCATATTCTGCATAAAAAGGTTCGCCCATGTACAAACCATCTAACCACATTTGGTTTGGATAAATTTTCTTGTGCCAAAAACCACCCTCTTTAGTACGAGGTTGTTGTTGTAATTGACTGTATAGTTGCGTTGCTGCAGTTAAGTACTTTTGTTGTCCGGTAACTTTATAAAGCAACAATAACGAGCGACCATTTTTTATGTTATCAATATTAAAATCCTCTGCTTTATACGTTCTGATGTTTCCTGTTTTATCTACATAAGCATCCATCGATGATTGGATGTATTTAAAATAATCGCCGTTGCCAGTGTTGCGCCAAACCTGTGCCGCACCTTCCAGTACAACACCCATATCATAACTCCACTTGGGACCCTTCGCATCTTTAAGTACAGTTGTATCTTGAAACAAGGTTTCCATTGCAGTTAAAGTTAACTGCTCAGATAATTTCTTTTGTGCAAAACTGCTCGTAGATAAAGCTATCAAAACAGCTAGAGCTGAAGCGGCTTGTTGAATAAATTTTTTCATATTATTTAGAAATCTCTAATACTGATTTGTTTACTTCTTCACTAAATGCTGATGTTTTCTTTGCTTTGGATACATCGGTGCCACTTACTTTAATATCCTTGGTTTTATCGCCAGAAATATTAAAAAGTAATTCGCTTTCATTTTTATATTGCAAGCCACTAATATTAATATTTGTTCCGTTTTGAATATTAACAATAGGGTTAGTGTCTTCGGTTATTACATTTACGTTTTTAAGAAAAATGCCAGAAGCCTCAATAATTTCTATTCCTTTTTTTGATTGAATAGTTACGTTTTCTAAATGAATATCTTTAATATTCATTTCAGGTAATCCTCTAAAAAATATTGCTTTTTCTGCGCCATTTGCAACTACATTTTTAATGTAAAAGTTTTTAAACTGTGGCGTTGCTTCTGTAACAGGAAGAAGAACGGTTTTTATGGCTTCACGTTTTTCTCCAGCTAAAGGAACCGGGTCAACAGCCGCGTAGTACATATCAAATAAAATCGCTTCCCCAGGAATGTCAATCATATTTATATTATTTACATATATATTTTCTACCACCCCACCCCTACCACGGGTTGTTTTAAACCGTAAACCAATATCTGTACCAATAAAAGAACAATCGTAAACCCAGATATTTCTGGCGCCACCGCTCATTTCACTTCCAATTACGAAACCACCATGTGCGTGGTAAACAATATTATTTCTGATAATAACATTTTCAGTTGGCATTCCTCTTTTTCTGCCCGATTCATCTCTGCCCGATTTTATACAAATCCCATCATCGCCAACATCAAACGTGCTGCCTTCTATTAATACGTTTTTACAAGATTCTACATCTACACCATCGCCATTTTGTGCAAACCAAGGGTTTTTAACCTGCAAGTTTCTTAAAGTTAAATCTTCGCACATTAATGGATGTAAATTCCAGGCAGGCGAATTTTGAAAAGTAACACCTTCCAAAAGAATCTTTTTACAACTGGTTAAAACTAACAAATTTGGTCTTAAAAAATCTTTAATATCTTCATAATCTGCAGCAGTTTTTCCAGCTACAATAATACCTGCATTCTTGATTTTTGAACCTTTAAAAGTTTTTTCTGATGGATACCATGTTTTACCATCTTCGCTAACTAATCCACCACGAGAAACTAATTTTTTCCATTGGGTTTCTGTAAGCTTATCTTTTTTAACCATACGCCATGCACCGCCATTTCCATCAATAATTCCAGAACCAGTTATGGCGATATTTTGCAGGTTAGTTCCAGAAATAGGGCTTTGATTGCGCCAGGCAGGTTGCCCTTCCCAGTTGCCCTCAACCAACTTATATTGATTAAAATCATCTGTAAACTGAAGAATTGCATCGCGTTTTAAGTGCAGATTAACATTACTTTTTAACTCTATAGGTCCTGTTAGCCATAAGCCAGAAGGAATTAAAACAACGCCACCACCTTTTTGGCTTACGTTTGCTATAGTTTTATTTATGCTAATTGTATTTAGTGTTACCCCATCGCCTTTTGCACCGAAATTAACAATGCTCGTAGTGTCCTTTTTAAATTTAACCTGTTGGATAATGGGTAAAGTTTGGGCTTGTGCTATCGCAACGCTTGTAAAGAGTAAAACTAGGTAAGTTAAAACCGTTTTACAAAGGTGTAATTGACCTATTAATTGTTTCATTAGTTGCTACGTTAAATTATACTTGGTTATTGTAAAAACAAGTTTACGGTCTTTAACGCTAAAACAGAAAAGAAATCTATGCAATCGTTGCCAAAGAAAATTGCACATAATGACCAATATACACAATCAAAAACCTGATAATCAAACTTTTAAAGCCCTATTTAGCTTCTGGATTCCATCCACGGAAAACGTTTTCCAAAGTGTAACCTTTGTATTGAACATCAGTCATCTGATGCGACCAGCTAGATCTTTTTGGTGTATTGGCACCTTCTCCATAGCTTTTATACTCAGCATAGTATACTGTTTTTTCATTACTTTCTTTGCTCCAGTTATTCCAGCCTTCTGGGTGAATAAGCTGAGGAAGCTCACAATTTAAATAAACCACTTTTGCATACGGCCTCCATGGCCGGCCTAGATAGAAGCTACTTGCTGGCGCATCTCCTTTTATTTTGCAATTATTGAGTATGTAGCCAAACTTTGTAGTATCAGCAGTTGATGCTGCAGTTATATAGCCGGCTTTTTTGCAGAAAATGACACAGTTTTCAAACCATGCAGTTGCAGAACCAAAAATAAAATCTACAGTTCCTTCTATATAACAGTTTTTATAATATTGACGATTACTCGCACCATAAGTGTAAAGTGTATCTTGGAAACCTAAAAATCTACAATTATTAAATTTCAATTTGTCTCCACCAGCCCAAACTGCAACAGCTTGACCAACTGGCCCAGAAGAGTTTTCGAAGGTTATATTTTCAGCCGAAAAGCCCTCCCCGTAAATATAAAAGCTTGATGACCCCGAAGTTCCCTTTTCCTCCCCGAAAATGTTTTTTTTCTGGTTGTAATCATCATAGGTTAATATGGTTTTATATAAGTCCTCGCCAATAAACTTTACATTCTTTTTAGAAGCAGCCAAAACTAGTTTTTCTTTATAGGTGCCCTTTTTTATAAAAATTACGGTTGTTTTATTTCTAAAATCCGGCACCGCGTTTATAGCTTCTTGTACAGTTTTAAAATTTCCGCTTCCATTTGCCGCAACAATAAAATCAGGTTTAACTTCAAAGGCATTAGCCGATAAAAAAAACGTGACCAGGATTAGAAAAAAGGGAATTTTCATATAGAGAATTTAGTAGAAAAATTAAAATCGGTTGCGCAATTGGCAAACTTTAACGCAACCGTATTTTAATAAATATATGATGAACAATTTTAAATATAAAACCTGATGCAAAAGAAATAAATAGAAAATTAAACTTTGCAAACGATAACGGGAACGATTGCACAATAAAGATTGGAATAAAATTAAAAATCACTTAACCTTGTTTAGCCAAATATAAAAAGGATTTTTCTTCAAAACAGTAGTTATGAAATACATCGCCCTAATTTTTTCTATCACTTTTATTTGCTTGTCAGCTTTTGCACAACAAACATTAAAGGGCAATTACATTTCTGGAGTTTGGGTTGCAGATAAAGGCGATGGAACATACAAGAACCCAATAATTAATGCAGATTATTCAGACCCAGATGCGATTCGTGTTGGCAATGATTTCTACATGGTGGCTTCTAGCTTTGATGCCATTCCTGGTCTACCAATCTTGCATTCAAAAGATTTAGTGAACTGGAAAATAATCGCACACGCTCTCTTACGTCAACCTCCATTCGAGCATTTCGAGAAAACCCAGCATGGCAATGGTGTTTGGGCACCTTCAATCCGATATAGAAATGGAGAATTTTACATTTATTATCCAGACCCAGATTTCGGTATCTATTACATAAAATCTAAAAATATAAGTGGAGATTGGTCTGCTCCACAATTAGTTGTTGCTGGTAAAGGTTTAATAGATCCTTGCCCATTTTGGGATGATGATGGAAAAGCATATTTAGCTTATGCATACGCTGGTAGCCGTGCCGGAATTAAAAGTGTTTTAGCAATTATGCCACTAAATTCAGAAGGAACAAAATCTACATCGACAGGCATAATTATTTATGATGGGCATGAATTAGACCCAACAGTAGAAGGGCCTAAATTTTATAAGCGAAATGGTTATTATTATCTTTTTGCTCCTGCAGGTGGTGTTTCTACAGATTGGCAATTGGTACTAAGAAGTAAAAATATTTACGGCCCTTACGAGCGAAAGGTTGTAATGGATGAAGGAAACTCGAAAGTAAATGGACCACACCAAGGCGCATGGGTAAATACACAAACTGGCGAAGATTGGTTTTTACATTTTCAAGATAAAGATGCGTATGGCAGAGTTGTTCATTTGCAACCAATGAAATGGATAAAAGATTGGCCTGTTATTGGTGTAGATAAAAATGGTGATGGTAAAGGAGAACCTGTTTTAACGTATAAGAAACCGAACGTAGGAAAGGTTTTTCCGATAGAAACGCCTGTAGAAAGTGATGAGTTTGGGGCTCAAAAGATAGGTTTGCAGTGGCAATGGCAGGCAAACCCAAAAGCAACCTGGGCTTTTACAGATGTGGCAAAAGGGATGCTTAAGTTATACACAGCTAAAATTCCAGATGAGGCTAAAAACCTTTGGGATGTTCCGAATTTATTAATGCAAAAATTTCCTGCCGAAGAATTTATGGCAACAACTAAATTAACTTTTAAACCAAATATTAAACTCGAAGATGAGAAATCGGGCTTGGTAATTATGGGTAGAAGCTATGCCAACCTTACGGTAAAAAGTAAAAAAGACGGCTTGTATTTGGTATTGGGCATTTGCGAAAATGCAGATAAAGGGAAAAGCGAACAAGAGAAAGAAATCGTTAAAATAAAATCTGCAACTATTTACTTAAGAGTAAAAGTTTTGGCAGGGGCAAAGTGCAAGTTTAGTTTTAGTGAAGATGGCGAAAGTTTTATTGATGTTGGCAATACCTTTCAGGCTACTGCTGGTCAGTGGATCGGAGCGAAAATGGGTTTGTTTGCAACCAGAGAAACACAAACTAACGATTCTGGAATTGCTGAATACGATTGGTTTAGAGTTGAAGCTTTGAAATAGATTATCATGAAGAAAAATAAAGTATTTGCCTAATTGGTTTTTGTTACTTGTGCTTTATTTTACTATCGGCTTTTTTGTTTAAGCCAAAACCCATTCTATTTACTTAATTGGCGATTCTACAGTTGCAGGTTATACTCAGGAATCGGATTATTTGCAAAAGAAATTTCTAATTACAGGTTGGAGTCAGATCTTTCAGCAGTTCTTGCATCACGATAGCCTAAAAAATTAATCATTTTGATAAAAAGGTGATACGGTTTTAGTGGTAGATAAAGCAAAAGGTGGTAGAAGTACCAGAACTTTTTTTGAAGAAGGAAGATGGAATTTATTAGAGAAAAATGATTTAGTCCTGATTCAGTTTGGGCACAACGATGCTGCTAAAGATAAGCCAGAACGATATGTCGATATTCCAGAGTATAAAAATTTCCTTCGGATGTATGTTAAAGAAAGCCGGAGTAAAAAAGCCATTTCCATTTTAATTACTCCGGTTATGCATAATTATCCATGGAAAAATGGTGTGCTTGGAAGTGCGTATGGCGATTATCCTCAAGCGGTAAACGATGTTGATAAAGAATTAAAGGTTCCCGTTATAGATTTAACTAAACTTTCTACCATGTTTCACTCAAAAAGGCAAAGATTTTGTATCGAAAAACTATTTTATGAATCTCGATTCTGGCAAATACGAAGCATATCCGAAAGGGCAAAAAGATAATACCCACTTTCAGCCGGAAGGTGCTATGCAAATTGCCAGACTAGTTTACTTAGATTTGGTTCGTATTAATAAACAAAAATGAATTTCGCCCGGTGTTAATCAATAGACCAGGCAAAATTCTTTGCTGTTTTTTATCCAACTATTGTTTTTGACGTTATCGCTATCCTATTCCATGCATTAATGGTTACAATTGCCATAATAACCTGTGCTAAATAATTTTCATCAAAAAGACTTGCTGCTTTTTGGTAAGTTGCATCAGAAACGTGATTAGTAATTAAAGTTACTTCTTCAGTCAAAGCTAAAATCGCTTGTTCTTTTTCTGTGTATAAATTAGTTTCTCTCCAGGCATTTAACAAGTAAATTCTTTGTTCGGTTTCGCCGAGCTTACGGGCATCAATACTGTGCATATTTATACAAAATGCACAGCCATTTATTTGAGAAGTCCTTAGTTTAATCAACTCTTTATGTGTTGCCGTTAATGCGCTAGTTGCTAAATATTTTTCTAATGCATACATTGCCTGATAAGCTGCAGGCTCAACTTTTTGAATATCAATTCTACTTTCCATTTTTTTGTTTTTTATTTAACGATGTAAAGTTGCGGATCCAAATCTTCTAAAAACTTAATGTAGATTAAGAAATTCTAAAGTTTATGAAATCATTACTTTTTGATTTCATTATTGAAATTTTTATTAATTAACTAAATCATTAAACATATCATAACTAAAATCGATATATTTGAAATTATAAATCAATTTTACCTATATGACACTTGTTCAGCTTGAATATATCGTTGCAGTAGACACATACAGAAGCTTTGTAACTGCTGCCGATAAATGCTTTGTAACGCAACCAACATTAAGTATGCAAGTACAGAAACTGGAAGAACTATTAAGCGTAAAAATATTTGATAGAAGCAAACAACCTGTAACTCCTACAGAAATTGGTGCTCAAGTTATCGCCCAAGCAAGAATTATTTTGCAAGAAAGCGGCAAAGTAAAAGAATTAATTAGCAGTCAGCAACAGGATGTTTTAGGAGAATTAAGAATAGGTGTAATTCCGACGGTTGCTCCTTATGTATTGCCAGAAGTAATATCTGCCATGCTGGAAAAGTACCCAGAATTAAAATTAATGATTTGGGAGTACACAACCGAAGATATTATTCATCATTTAAAAACAGGTATTTTAGATTGTGGTATTTTGGCAACACCATTAACCGATTCAAATATTATTGAAATGCCTTTGTATTATGAAAATTTTGTAAGCTATATCAGTAAGAACAGCAAGCTTTATAAAAAGAAAGCGGTAGATGCTGAAGATTTAAATGACGAGAATATCTGGCTTTTAAATGAAGGACATTGTATGCGTAACCAGGTTCTAAACATCTGTCGATCTACAAAAAACAACAGACTACAAGGTTTAGAATATAATACAGGAAGCGTAGAAACCTTAGTCAGAATGGTTGATTTAAATGGTGGAGCTACTTTGTTACCAGAGCTTGCAATTGCCGAGTTAAACGCAAAACAAACAAGCAAAATCAGGTATTTTAAATCGCCAGAACCTGTACGCGAGATAAGTTTGGTTACACATAAGAATTTTATAAAAAAACGTATGCTGAATGCTTTGAAAGAAGAAATTTTGGAGATTATTCCGAAAGCAATGAAGCAGAGAAAGAAAAAAGACGTGATTGGCATTTAAACAAAATGCTAAACACTGGACTGCTTGATCCTTATCAACATGATCAGCTAGTTTATAGCCTTCAGTTCGCAGGTTTTTATCCTCAAGAAAAATTAAAATTATAAGCGATACAACAGGGATTAAAAAAGAGATACAAAACCAAAAATTTCTTCCAGTTCTCTTAGCCAGAAAGCCTGCTAAAAGCTGGGGAGATAATAAAAGGGCAATAACAATACCAGCTGCAATTATTTCTGGAATCGTATTTAAGCGAAGCTTTGGGTATTAATTAACCTTTTCAGGTTTAATTAATAAACCATTAATATCTCCTTCAACTTCTTCTTCTTCACCTTTTTTCTTTTTCCTATTAGCCTTTCCACTCAAGCGATCTTCAATAATTTTATCATATTTTGTTTGCTGGTCGCCCTTTAAAACATCACGGATGTTTTTAGAAGTTTGATTCTGAAGTTTATAATATTTATCAGCATCATCCTCCCTGGAATTGCCAGTTTGTTGCCTTTTAACTAAATCTGCCTGCTCTTTAGCTTGGTTAAAAGTTAAACTATAAATAATACTCTTTTGCGTATCGTTTAATTTTAGTTTTTTATCTAAATCTTCAACATTTTTCTTCGCAATTTCGGAAGGTGTAGGCACTTTATTTTGCTGTGCGCTAACCAAAGTATTGAAACTAATAACAATTAAGAATAAAAATATAAGCTTTTTCATATTGACAAATAATATATGCGAAGGTATTAATTAATAAGAAAGCCTGCAAATTTGAGTTTGCAGGCTTTCTGAAATTCTATTTCTAGACGTTTACAATGCTTTTTTGTAAAGTTCTGCAACAGCATCCCAGTTTACTGCATTCCAAATTGCAGCTAAATAATCAGGGCGCTTGTTTTGGTATTTTAAGTAATAAGCATGCTCCCAAACATCAATTCCGAAAATTGGAGTACCTTTTACCTCAGCAACATCCATTAATGGATTATCTTGATTTGGAGTAGAAGAAACTTGAAGTTTTTTATCAGCACCAACTGATAGCCAAGCCCAACCAGAACCAAAGCGAGTTGCGCCAGCTTCTTGCATCTTAGTTTTAAAATCTGCAAAAGAACCGAAAGCAGCATTAATTGCTTTAGCTAAATCGCCTGTTGGTTCACCACCTTTATTTGGACCTAAAACAGTCCAGAATAAAGAGTGGTTATAATGACCACCGCCATTATTTCTAACAGCAGCTGGGTATTTAGAGATATTTTTTACAATTTCCTCGATACTCAAACTCGCTTCAGGCTTACCTTCAACAGCTTTATTCAAGTTGGTAACGTAAGCTTGGTGATGTTTGTCATGGTGGATTTCCATGGTCATTTTATCAATATGCGGTTCTAATGCATCGGTTGCGTAATGTAACGCAGGTAATTCAAAAGCCATAATATTATATGTTTAAAGTTTAAAAAATGTTTCTTGAAGCAAATATAACATTCGAAGGTTAAGTTTTGTTCATGTTATTATCATCAAATGTTTTTTGTTATTCCCAATTGCCGCTTGCACGCGTTTATGAATGGATTTTATCTTTTCTTTGCAAAAAAATTCTTCATCATAGAAGCACATTCTTCACCTAAAATCCCACCTTTTAGTTCGGTTTTAGGATGAAGTAAATTAACTCCTTTTGACAAAAAACCTCTTTTTTCTTCCCTGGTGCCGTAAACTATCCTACTTATTTGCGTCCAATAACTAGCTCCTGCACACATTACACAAGGCTCAACAGTAACATACAATGTGCAATCTGTTAAGTATTTACCGCCAATAGTTTGGCTTGCAGAGGTAAAAGCCTGCATTTCTGCATGAGCAGTTACATCATTAAAACGCTCTGTTAAATTATAACCACGACCAATAATCCTGTTTTTAGAAACCACTATTGCGCCGATAGGAATTTCATCCTCTGCCATCGCTTTTTGTGCTTCCGCTATTGCCAGTTTCATGTAATGAATATCTTCAGCGTCGGGATCTTTATTTTCGAAATCGTAAAAACTCATGTTGTAAAGGTAACTTATATCATTTTACTTCCATTAGGAACTTTCTGCTCAACTGTACTTAAAACAATATCGCCATTTTCATCGGCAAACCCTGTTATTAAAAATTCAGACATAAACTTGCCGATCTGTTTTTTAGGAAAGTTAATTACCCCGATAATTTGTTTACCCGGCAATTCTTCCTTTTTATATCGTTTAGTTATTTGTGCACTGCTGATTTTAACACCAAATTCTCCAAAATCTACCTTTAATTTATATGCAGATTTTTTGGCTTCCGGAAAGTCTAAAACTTCTAAAATTGTCCCTGCACGTAGTTCTACTTTTTCAAAATCGTTCCACGATATCTCTTCCATTACCAATAGCATTTGAGTTAAATGGTAAAAATATAAAATTTAGGTTAGAATTATATTGAGGTAAAATTTCTACAGAAACTATATTAACGGGATTTTGGGCAATTGTAGTAATCGATAAATAAACTAAGCACTAAGGAAGAACTATTTATTGTGCGCAAGGCCCATCAGGAATTTCTTTACTTATTTTAATTACTTTCGTAACAACGAGAGTCGAATCGAAGTCTGCTGAAACTGTCGCTGTGTCAGATTTGGCAAAATAGCCCTCTAACTCAACATAAACTGGCTCATATGGTTTCTCGAAATTAAGGTTGCTGTAAGAAAGTTCTAAATTTTTAACACTATCTGTAACCCAGTATTCCCTACCATCTTCGCATAAGGTAAATGATTTCATTTCTGGCCCGAAGCTGTAAAGCCCTTTAACTGTTTTAATGTTACTGGTTTCTGCTGTTTTTTCGGCTCTATTACAAGCGGTAATGGCCACACCAAATAGCATAACAAATACAGTTGCTTGTTTAAATGATTTCATGTTTTATAGTGTTTGATTAATTTGATCTATCTTCTTTACGCTCAAATTAGATGACAAAGCAGATGCCAAAAATGAGAAAATACCAACAGTTACAAAAACTAAAATAAAATCTTTCCACTTTAAGCCTATGGGATAAGAACTTATGAGTGTATCATCGCCCATTTTAATTAAGCCATAATTGTGCTGTAAAAAGTAAAATATTAAACCAATAATAAGGCCGAGTATACATCCTGACATGGTTATCATCATACCTTCTAGCAGAAAAATTCGTTTTATCAGTTTTTTGCTCGCCCCTAAACTGCTTAATATCGCAATATCTTTTACCTTATCAATTACCAACATAGTTAGTGAGCCAATAATATTAAATATAGCAATAATTAGGATAAATGTTAAGATGATATATACAGCCCATTTTTCGGTGTTTAAGATATGATAAAGCGATCTGTTCTGCTCAGCTCTGTTTCTTACTTCAAAGGCTGTCCCGATTTTTTCTGTAATTTCTTCCTTAAATTTATCTACATCTACTCCAGGTTGTAAATTTATTTCTATTGAAGAGATGTTTTTTTCTTCTCCTAAAAGTTCCCTGGCAAAATCTAGGGGTACAATAATTCCATTATCAAATTCCTGTTGTATTTCGAAAACACCACTAACGCGTATGCTTTTATTCACAAAATCATCTGCAGGGTTAATGTTATTTACAGCAATATCTTTTTTAGGAGAGAAAATTTCCAATTCTGTAAAAGGATCTACCGTGTTTACCGCCAGATAAGTTTGTAAGGCAGAACCGATAACCGAACTATAACCGCTTTTATTATTTAACACAAATCTCCCCTCACGAATAGTACTGTCTAATTTTGGGTTTTTTAAGTAATCGTAACTTACACCTTTAACCATACCTACGGCCTGCTTATTATTATATTTCAATAAAGCATTTTCCTGTAATACTTCGGTAAATGAGAAGATATCTTTACTTCTTTTTAAATCGTTAAAGTATTTGGTATCGGGATTAAATGTTTTTCCTTTCGCTGGCAGAATTGCAAGTTCTGGCGTAACCGTATTAAACATATTCAATATAGTTACCTCAAGGCCATTAAATACAGATAAAATTATAATCAGAGCTGCGCTTCCAACCATAACACCAACCATTGATATTCCTGATATCAAATTAATGGCATTTGTTGATTTTTTTGCAAACAAATACCTTTTGGCAATATAAAATGGAGTATTCACAGGGTTAAATATAAAAGAGTTTAGTCTACCTTATACAGCTAAAAGAATGGATTGTTTTGTTTTTCGAAGCCAATAGTTGTAGCCGGACCGTGCCCAGGGTAAACTTTAATATCTTCTGGCAATGGAAATAGCTTGGTTTCTATGTTATTTATTAATTGCTGGTGGTTTCCACCAGGCAAATCGGTTCTGCCTATACTTCCATAGAATAAAACATCGCCACCGATTATAAATTTATCAGCTTTGCTGTAAAAACATAGATGTGCAGGTGAGTGACCCGGCGCAAAAATTAAATCTAAAGTGCTGTTACCAAAAGTTATAGTTCCGGTCTCTTCTAAAAACGTATCAGGTTCTGGAGAAAGTTCGTAACGAGAAAAGCCCATTTGAGGCGCGTAACTTGGTACTGCTTGTAAAATCGGCAATTCTCCGGCATGAAATTGTGGCTTCAAACCCCAGGTATCAAATACAAATTTATTCCCGAATACATGATCTAAATGGCAATGTGTATTTAAAAGCAAAACGGGGGTTAATGCTTTTTCTTTTATAAATGATGCCAACTCATTTTGCTCCGAACCATCGTACATTCCTGGGTCGATGATAACACACTCGCTTGTTTCATCGTATAGAACGTAAGTGTTTTCACTGTAAGCGTTGAAGGTGAAGATTTTTATATTAATCATGTTTTGCTAAAATTAGGATGAATATTAATTCTTCCATTTAAAAGTTGATATCATTTTATCGATATCCTTTTTGATAAACTTTAGAACTGGTTCTATAGAATCGTACTGTGGACGTTCGTTAAAATACAATGCGCCTCTAAAATAGTGCTTTGCACTATCCGTTAAAAAAAATTGAACAGATGAAGCGGTATTGCCCTCAATTGCATAATAAATACCATAAACTTTTCTTTCTGGATAGTTAATTAATTTCTGATCAATTGCGCTCGCTTTTATGGTATGCTTAAAGGCCAACTTACGTGCATCCTCTACCATCTCATCATAGGCCGCTCTATCAGCTACATCATAATAAGTTAAGTGCAAATAGCCGTTGAATTGTGTATAATGCAAATTGAACCAATCTTTTTTAGCATTTCTTCCGTTATCAGCTTCCATTTTGGCATATATTGGATATTCGAAACTAAAATGTTCACCGCTATTAAACGTTTGATATTTTTTTTCTGGATAAACGATTCGGAAATAACCTTTAGGCTTGGGACTGTACTCGTTGTTTTGACAAGCCAACAAGAATAAAATTAAAATCAACGGAAGAAAAAATAGATACTTAAATTTCATGTAATTCTGCTTTAACCTGGTTGATAAGCCACAAATGATAATTACCGCACATTATTCCATATACACCAGGCTTTTTCAGCTTGTTTATACAGCATTTCTAATCCATTTTTAATACTTGCTCCATTTTCTGCTGCTTTAGCTAAAAAAATAGTTTCTAATGGATTGTAAACTAAATCGTAGGCAAGATATTCTTCATTCAGTAAAGAATAATCAATATTCGGGCAAGTTTCGATATGTGGCGACATGCCAAGAGGTGTTGTATTGATTAATAATTTATGCGATTTTAAAATCTCTGCTGTAATGTCTTCATATAATATAGCGCCCGAAATTGCCTTTCGAACCACAATTTGATATTCAATATTTAATTTTTCGAGTACATATTTAACCGCTTTTGCTGCACCACCATCACCAAAAACCAAAGCTTTTTGATGCTGAGGTTTTAACAATGGTTTTAATGATTCTTCAAATCCAAAGGCATCCGTATTGTAACCTTTCATGTAGGTGTCGCCTTCGAAACTTCTAATGCAAATGCAGTTTACAGCGCCAATTTTTTCGGCTGCTTCTTCTATATCATTTAAAAAAGGTAAAACAGTAACTTTATGCGGTATGGTTACGTTTAACCCAACAATAGATGGGTTTTCTGCCAATAAATCGGGTAAGGAATTAATGTCCCCAATAGGAAAAAGCTCGTATTGATTGTTTGTTATACCTTCATTTTGAAATTTCTCTGTAAAGTATTTTTTAGAGAAAGAATGAGAAAGCGGATAACCGATTAAGCCGTAAGTTTTCATTGTGCATATTTACTTCAATGCGAGGCACGAAGAAATCCTTTGATATAAACATTTCTTCGTGCCTCGCATCGACGATTTGAATATTTATTTTCCTAAATTCAGGAAATGATCGAAAGTATCTCCTCTTAAACCTAAACGAATGGTTTCTAAAGGAATAACTTCAGCAGGAGCAATATTACCAAGGTTAACGTTAGTTCCAATTAATTTGATAAACCAAACTTGTTGTTCCTTTTGAGGCGCTTCCCAAATAATCGTTTCTTCTGGTATTTGAGTTAAAATTTCATCAACTAATCCTTCTCTAACTTCCCCACTTCCGCGGTAAATACCAACGTTTCCACCTTCGCGAGCTTCGGCAATTACTTTCCATGCACCCGCTTCAAGCTCTGCTTTCATTAATTTTATCCATTTGTATGGCGCAAAAATTTTGGCAGCATCTTTACTTCCAACTTCCGAAATTACCGTTACCTGTTTAGCAAGTTCACTAATGTAATTGCATTTTAAATCGTGCTCAATCTCAATAGAACCATCAGATACTTCTGCGTATTCCATTCCGTATTGATCTAATACACGCTGATAATCTGAAAATTGATTACGGATGATGAATGCTTCGAAAAGTGTTCCACCAAAATAAGTTGGAATACCTGCACTTTTATATAAAGCTAATTTTTCTTTTAAGTTAGGGGTAACGTGTGAGGTAGCCCAACCTAATTTTACAATATCTGTATGTACGCCGGCAACTTCTATAAAATCTTCTACCTGGCGAAGGCTTAATCCCTTATCCATAACCATTGTTAAGCCTTTTTGGCGTGGTTTTGTTGGACGTTCGGGAACGTTTAATAATGGGTAATTCATATGTGTACAAAAGTGGAAAAAATTTTGAGATTTATCAGTCAAAATTTTCTCACAAGCTTTTTACCTGATGTAACGGTTTATAACATTAATAATTGCGCTGTTATCCTGCAACTGTGGCAAATATTCGAAAAGAATATAATGCTTATCCGGATCGGTTGTTAAAGCTGTTTCCAGGTATCCTAAGGCATCTGCATAGTGGCCTAAAGCAAACAAATAAGCAACCATTCTATAGTATAATTCTGCAGCTTCGGGATTATTTTTTATCGCTTCAGACATGGTTTCAGATGCTTCTAAAAGTTTTCCTTGCTCGTAAAGAACCGTGCTAAAATCTAACCAAGCCTCAATATCCAATGGATTATACTCTAAAACTTTATCATAAGCAGCTATAGATTCTTCAATCTGATTAAGCTTGTAATGCGCATCTGCCATTGCAAACCAGAAATCTGGATTTTCTGCTTCTAAATCAATTGCTTTTTTATAGAAATGTAAAGATTCGAAATAACGTTCTTCGTGATTTAAGGTTACACCAATACCAAACCATGCATCAGCCATTTTCGGATCCATTTTAACCGATTTTTTATAATAAGAACGTGCTTCATCCATTTTCTCCAACTTCTCGTAGCACTCACCAATAGCGCAATAAGTATCGGCATTGGGTTGTTCGTATTCAAAAGTCTGTTTGTAAACTTCAATCGCTTCTTCGTACTTGTCAAGCTGAACTAAGGCGTTGCCTTTATTAAAATATGCTGAGCTAAAATCTTCTTTGATTAAAATAGCATAATCGTATGCATCAATTGCTTTTTCGAAAAGGTTAAGCTTATGAAAACTGTTGCCCAAATTATACCAGGCTGCATAAGAATAAGGATCGGTATCAATATACTGTTGATAAAACTTAATACTTTCTTCCTGTTTATCTAAAACATCATAACAAAAAGCCAGTTCATACAAGCCGTCCTGGTTTTCCATATTTTGTTCTAAACTTAGCTTAATGTAAGAAATAGCACTTTCGTAATCAGACATGCTTTGGTAAACGTAAGCGATTTGAAGTAAAATTTCATCGGTGCTTTCTGCTAAACCTAAAGCTTTTTCATAATTTTCAAGCGCTTCGCTATAGCGTTCTGTGTTTTGATAAATGTTACCGCGAAGCAAATAAATATCAGCTTCAGAAGGCTCTAAAAGTTCGGCCTGTTGCAAAGCTAAAAATGCCTGGTCGTTGTTGTTTGTTAAAATAAATAAATGCGCCTGTTTGATTAAAAATACCGTTGCATACGGATGTTGACTAACTGCGTAATCTACAACCTGTAAAGCTTTAACCGGATCATTTTTTTCAATATAAAAATCTACAATGTATTCAAAAGCGCCTGCATCAAAAAAGTATTGGTCCTTATTACGGATCATCTCTTCGTAACGCTCTACTGAACGTTGTGCATCTTCATTGGATTCAAAAAAGAATTCTTCTTCCATATCGTTATACTATTAAGAACCGTGCTAATAAGCAGAAAAACACATTATAAGTTTACAATATTTACCAATGTTGTTTTAAAATAATTATTAACATTGAATGCATCTCTCGACGTAAATCGTTGAAAATTAACAGGATCTATTGTTTTTAGATGTGTGAATAATCAACAGTTTTTTTCTTCATCGCGGTTCCTTTTCCCTTCTTTCACAAAAATAACATAAATTTATTTCATTAATGGTAATTACGAAGTCATGAAAAAAATATTCATTTTGGTGCTTATATGTATGGTTTCTGGAAATAAATTAATGGCACAAAGCGAAGAAGAAGATGCGATTAAAACCACATTAAATAATCTTTTTACCGGAATGAAAACTGCTGACAGCACTTTAGCAAAATCTGCGTTTGCGACCAATAGCATACTGCAAACCATTGTTAGTAAAGATGGAAAAAACACAGTTCGAAGTGAGCCAGTTTCTGAATTTATCAAGTTCATCGGAACGCCACATCCACAGAAATATGATGAAAGAATTGTATTCACAAAAAATTTAATAGATGGCCCTTTAGCTAGTGTTTGGACAGACTACAAGTTCTATGTAGATGAAAAATTTAGCCATTGTGGTGTAAATTCCTTTCAATTGGTGAAAGGAGAAAAAGGATGGCAAATCGTTTATATAATCGACACCAGAAGAAAAGATAATTGTAAATCTTAGATTTGGTTTATTAATAATTAGAGCATATTAAATATTATGAGAACAGATATTCAATCTATATTAAAAAAATTAGGGATAGAAACCAACAATGCAGCCTTTAGCACGGGGAGCGATTGGGGTGGTCATTCTGCTGCAAATACAATTGATAGCTTTTCACCTGTTGATGGTGAAAAAATTGGATCTGTAAACGTGGCAAGCCACGCAGATTACGAAACAGTTATCGCTAAAGCTCAAGAAGCTTTTATATTCTGGAAAACAGTTCCTTCACCAAAAAGAGGAGAAATTGTTCGTCAGTTTGGCGATGCGCTGCGTCAAAACAAAGAAGCCTTAGGTACTTTAGTTTCTTATGAAATGGGTAAAAGTTTACAAGAAGGCTTTGGCGAAGTTCAGGAAATGATAGACATCTGTGATTTTGCAGTTGGTTTATCTCGTCAGCTTTATGGCTTAACCATGCACAGCGAACGCCCTAGCCACAGAATGTATGAGCAATGGCATCCCCTAGGAATTGTGGGCATAATTTCTGCATTTAATTTTCCAGTAGCTGTTTGGAGCTGGAATGCTGCTTTGGCTTGGGTTTGTGGAAATGTTTGTATCTGGAAACCATCCGAAAAAACACCATTAACGGGTATTGCCTGCCAAAAAATTATTGCCGATGTTTTAAAAATAAATGATATTCCTGAAGGCGTATCAAGCTTAGTTATCGGTGATAGGGTAATTGGCGAAATGATGACAAATGATGGTCGAGTGCCATTAATTTCTGCCACTGGTTCTACTAGAATGGGTAAAGCTGTAGGCGCTGCAGTTGGCGCTCGTTTAGGTAAAAGTTTACTCGAGCTTGGTGGTAATAACGCCATCATCATTTCTGAGCATGCAGATTTAGATATGAGTTTAATTGGTGCCGTTTTCGGAGCTGTTGGTACAGCTGGTCAGCGTTGTACATCGACCAGAAGATTAATTATTCATGAAAGTGTTTACGATGCTTTTACTGCAAAGCTGGTAAAAGCGTATGGACAACTGAGAATTGGCGATCCCTTAGACCAGAACAATCATGTTGGGCCATTAATTGATACTGATGCTGTTGCAGCTTATTTAGATTCTATAGAAAAATGTAAAGCAGAAGGCGGAAAGTTTGTAGTTGAAGGTGGCGTTTTAGAAGGCGAAAAATACAGTAGTGGCTGCTATGTAAAACCTTGTATTGCAGAAGTTAAAAACGACTATAAAATTGTTCAGCACGAAACCTTTGCGCCAATTTTATACCTAATTAAGTATAAAACGTTAGATGAGGCTATCGCTTTACAGAACGGTGTTCCCCAAGGTTTATCATCAGCAATTATGACCCTCAATTTAAGAGAAGCAGAACAATTCTTATCAAACCAAGGTTCTGATTGCGGCATTGCAAATGTTAATATTGGTACGTCTGGCGCCGAAATTGGTGGCGCTTTCGGTGGTGAAAAAGAAACTGGCGGAGGTAGAGAAAGTGGTTCGGATGCATGGAGAGCTTACATGCGTAGACAAACAAATACCATTAACTATTCCCACACTTTGCCTTTAGCTCAGGGAATTAAATTTGATTTGTAAAACTAATAAAACTGTAATTTCGAGGCACGAAAGAATCTTCAGGCCTCGAAATTACAAATTAAAAACTACGAATAAATGTCTTCGAAATAGCTCACCACCAGCGATTTCATCAGTAATTCCTGCTCTAGCATGGTGTAAGGCGGAATAGCTTTAACGAGTTTCCAATGTGGCCAGCCATCCTGATCTAAACCTTCTAGTTCATAGAAGCCCATTTCGCTGAGTAAACGGCAGGTTGCAATATGCATTAACTCTTCTTTTTGGCGTTTACTATACTTTTTCGGCCCCTTACCAAGTTCCTGAACGCCAATCAAAAAAAGCATCACCTTCAAATCTGGGAAATCTGAATCAAATTCCTGAGAAATCTTTTCCTGTAAAATTTTCCACTTGCTGTTAATCTCCGACGGTTTCATATCGCAAAGATAGTGTTAAAAAGAAATAAGCTTAAAGTTCGATGCAGAAACCAAAAACTTTGACTTTAAAAAGTAAAACTTTTATTATTCAGCATTTTCGAGATACCCCAAAAAGTATTTTTAGTTACATTTATAACCTATGAGTACGAATTCAAATAAAATAATTACTGCAGGTTTATTGGCCTACGGAATGTCTGGAAAGGTTTTTCATGCACCTTTTTTACACACACATAATGGTTTTAATTTAAAAGCAGTTGTAGAACGCAGCAATAAAAATGCGGTTAATGATTATCCACAAATTACAAGTTACAACAGTGTTGATGAACTTTTAAATGATCTGGAAATTGAGCTTGTGGTGGTTAATACACCTAACAATCTTCATTACGAACATGCTAAAGCAGCACTTCAAAGTGGCAAACATATTCTTGTAGAGAAACCTTTCACAGCAACATCTGCACAAGCAAAAGAGCTTTTTGAATTAGCTGACGAGGTTGGAAAACAAATATTTTTTTACCAGAATCGCCGCTGGGATAGTGACTTTGCATCAGTTAAAAAAGTACTTGCGAGTGGTAAGCTTGGCAAGCTTAACGAAATGCACCTACGCTACGACCGTTATAGAAATACAATCGGGCCAAAAGTTTTCAAAGAGAAAGCGATAGAGGCTGCCGGCTTACTATACGATTTAGGCCCGCATTTATTAGACCAGGTTATTAGCGTGTTTGGCAAACCATTAAGCTATCATAAAATTCTAGGGAAGAACAGAAAGGGAACTGAAGTTGATGATTATTTTACCATCCAGTTAAGTTATCCTGATAGTGTAAATGTATTTGTAACCTCAAGTATGTTGGTTGTAAATCCACAGGCTGCCTTTGTTTTACATGGCGTTTACGGAAGTTTTATTAAGCAAAGAGCCGATATCCAGGAAGAACAATTACTGGCAGGCATGAAACTGACAGATGATGGTTATGGTATTGAGCCTAAAGGAAAAGATGGATTGTTGACAACTATTGATGACGATGGAAATAAAACAGAAACCGTCATTCCTTCAGAAATTGGAAGTTATCTACCCCTTTTCGATGCTGTTTACCAATCATTAACCAATGACAAACCATATCCAGTAACCAGAGAAAACGTTATCACTCAATTGGAAATTTTAGAAAGCTAATAGCTAAAATTCTGTAATATTAAACTATGAACTCATTACCATTTGCTTACCTAATTCCAATATTTTTACTTGCATTATATTTTATTTTCAGGAAAAAGAAACCACTTACCGAGCCGCTTACTGATGTCGATAAGCAAATTTTGGATGATTATGTAGGTTATTATCATCACTTGGATTCTACCGATAAGCTCAGATTTGAACAAAAAGTTGCCGAATTTTTCAGCACCGTAAAAATTGAAGGCGTAGGCGTAGAAATGACTACTTTGGACGAATTATTAATTGCATCTAGTGCTGTTATTCCAATATTCGGGTTTAAAGATTGGCAATATAAAAATCTATCGAGCGTTTTGCTTTATCCTGATACTTTTAATAATGATTTTCAGTTTGAAGGTGGCGAAAGAAATATTATGGGTATGGTTGGCAGTGGTTACATGAACGGACAGATGATTCTATCCAGATCTGCATTACGACATGGTTTTTCGAAAAGTGCTGGCAAAGAAAATACAGCTATTCACGAATTTGTTCATCTTTTAGATAAATCTGATGGTGCAACAGATGGTGTACCCGAAAATTTAATCACTCATGAATATACTTTGCCCTGGGTAAAAATGATGCATCAGGAAATGGAAAAAATTGAAGATAATAAATCTGATATTAACCCTTATGCCATCACCAATCAGGCTGAGTTTTTTGCGGTAGTATCTGAATATTTCTTCGAAAAGCCAGAATTATTAAAAGATAAACACCCGGATTTATATCATCAGTTAAGCAGAATTTTTGCGCAGCAGCCTGCAGGTTAAAATTAAATAATAAAGTAAGTATAAAATGAAGTTATTAATCTCTTTTATTTGTTTTTCAGTTTCTTTAAGTGCTTTTGCACAGAAAACTTATCTCTTAAAGCAAGATTATCCAGTTGGAAAAAAATATGATTATTCTATCAATTCAGACCAGATTATTACACAGAAATTAGGCGGGAAAGATTTAAGTTATATTCAAAATGTGGCAACAAATTATAGTTTCGACGTTACTGAAGCAAAGGGGATGGATAAAAGAATAATGGTTACCTATAAACGAATAACCATTAAATCTGTAGGCATGGGAAATGAATTAATACTCGACTCTGAAAAAGAAGAAGCAGATAAGCAAAACCCATTTGCAGGGTTAAAAAATTCGAATTTCAACATGGTTTTATCCCCTAATGGTACTATAAAATCAGTTTCTGGAATTGAAACAATGGTTGATAATATGGCGGCCAAGATATCTACCGATACGGCTCAACTTAAGCAAATTAAACTTTCTCTCAGCAAACAATTTAATACCGAAGTTATTAGACAAACTTTAGAATCTTCGATGAGAATTTATCCTGATAAAGCGGTTAAAGTAGGTGAAAGCTGGGTTATTAATTCAAAGATAAAAATTACCATGCCTATTGAATCGATAACGACATATACATTAAAGGAAATTAAAGATGGTGTTGCAACTTTGTCCATTAAAGCTTCTTTAATTTCTAAAGGTGATTTCGATAGTATGGGAAATAAAATGCAAACTGATCTTAAAGGCATGAACATTGGCGACGCCCAAGTTGATATTAAAACAGGACTAATATTGAGTTGCCATACCAGAGTAGAATTGTATGGCAAAATGAAAGCTGTAGATCAGGATATCGATTTCGATATGGAAGGCATTAATAAAATTTCGGGTAAAGCAGTTAATTAAAATTTGCTTAATCTTCATATAAAATTTTAACTTGTAGCCGAGAGGCCACAGCCTGCACCGATTTCCCGGAAAGCAACCCTACTCCTATCGCTAATAATGAAAATCCGGTTGCTTTAAGATTGCTTCTCTTCTAAAAAACGCTAATTTAACCTTAAGCAATTCTATAAGCTTCCAGTTAATGCAACCAAAAACTCTGTCATAATTTCTACGTGAGGAATATGTCCACAAGATTCGAATTCTACAATTTTAGAACCTGGTATTTTTAAAGCAGTATTTTTACCTAAAAACCTATAAAGCCCATGAATGGCCTGCTGATCTGAGCTTAAAAGCCCCTTACCAACTATCGTTTTATCCTCTTTACCAATAAAAAGAATGGTTGGCACTTTTAAATCTTTAAACTCATCTACAACAGGTTGTTCGTAAATCATGTCATAAGTTAAGGCGGCAACTTTTGCATATCTCGGAAAATCGGCACTAAATGTTACCCCGGCGGCAACATTAACCAGTGTTTCGTAATCTGGCTTCCAATAAGTAAAGTAAGAGCTCTTGTAATACTGACGAATGCTTTCTGCCGTATTTTTAAGTTCACGCTGGTATTGTTCTTCAACTGTTGATGCTGGTACAAAAGTTTTATAATCTTCTAAACCTATCGGGTTTTCCAACAATAGCTTATCCATTCTTTCAGGAAACATTAATGCAAAGCGGGTAGCTAGCATACCGCCCATGCTATGTCCTAAAATCGAAGTTTTTTGAATGCCTAAAGTATCTAGTAATTTTTTATCCCACTCGGCAAGTTGTTTAAAGCTATAGTTTATAATCGGTTTTGATGAACGACCAAACCCAATTTGATCAGGTGCAACTACTCTGAAACCAGCTCCTGCAAGGGTCCTTATTACATGCCCCCAATAATAACCACCAAAGTTTTTACCATGAAAAAGCATAACCGTTCTTCCATTTGGAGTAATTGTTGGCGCAACATCCATATAAGCCATTTTAATGTCTTGTCCTTCTATTGTAATTGGCAAATATTTAATTGGATAAGGATATTTTACATTTTCGAGATTAATGGAGAGTGTATCAATTTTCTGAGCATATAAAACTGTAAACGATAAAAACGAAAGAGTAACTAGTAAGAAAAATCTTTTCATGGTTGAATATTTTGTTGCAATGCAATTTGCTAACCTGCTCAATTTAATATTTAATTATATTAATTGGCGAAACCATAAGACGAAAAACCATGCCTATTTTAGAAATTTGCAGAATATAGTTTTATAAAGAGTAATTGTTTCAGGAACTGTATTGCTATAACCTACTCATAAAGATTTGATTATAGACAAGAAAACCATTGTGTAAAAAATAAATTTTTAAACCCCTGATACAAATCAATGCCTTTTCTGTAGAAATAAATCAACAAAACCTGAGTTCCATTTAAATGGAGCATCAGGTTTTGAGATTATAATTTTGAAATAATTTACAGTAAGTTAATTTTTCAACATCTGTTTTAGGCTTATCGCAGGCATAACTACATTGGTAGAATCAGAAAGTGAACCAGAAATTTTATTAACTTTAATATCGCTTAAGGTTACTGTAGATTTTCCATTTGTGTTAATTTTCAAATCTTCTATAAAGTATTTATCTTTTTCTGCTTTATCGCCATCAATCTCGATATTAGAATTGCCGAATGAGCTTATTTTTAATGATTGATAAATAGATCTAAATGTATGAAAATTAGACTCACTTAGCTCTAAGTCAATATTTTTAATTCCTTTACTGTCAAAAAAGTTTAATTCCTTTACCTTTTCTGTAACCAGTTTTAAGCTTCTAACATTACTATTTTCTTCAAAGCTTAAACGGTCGACATTTTTTGCAATCATCGTTAAAGAATCTGTAGAAATATCGAGCGTAAATCCATTTGCCTTTTCAATTGTTAATAGATTAACGTCATTTGTGTAAACATAAATCGTTACTGAATATGTTAATTTTTTAGGATTCTGTTTTAATTTGATTTGCAAAATTTGCTTATCATCAACATTAAAATCATACACCTGCATTAAGTCAACAGGAATTTTAATGCCAGACTTATTGCTTTTTATAATATTAAAATTTATATGTGCGTCGTTTCCATTATTTATGTTTATTGCAGAAAACGTTGGTATTTCTTTAGTTTCAAACCCCTCTAATGGCGTGTTGAAATTTTTGTTTTCTTTTAAATGCTTAAAAAAAGTGTTTTTATCCCTATAGTTCATTTTTACATTTATCGCAATAACAACAATTGGAATTATGATGAGTGAAATTGCCAGGGCAATTAATAATTTATTACTTGTTTTCATGTTCTTAAGCATTAAAATTTTCTTTAACAAATGTTTTATATTTAGTTTCAAGCTCATCAAAACCAATATTTAGTAAGTAGATGTTTCTGAATACTACAGGCAATTCCTCATCTATAAACTGTATTTTACGATAGCTTTTTACATTCTTTACAGCATCATCGGCAATGAAGAAACCAATACCTCTTTTGTTATTAATGATGTTTTTATTTTGTAAAAATTCGTAGGTGCGCATTACGGTGTTTGGGTTTACTTCCATTTCTACGGCAAGCTCCCTAACTGACGGCACTTTCTCATCGGCTTTCCACTTTTCTAACAAAATATGCTCACATACATAATCTGCTATTTGGAGGTATATCGCCTTATTATCTCTAAATTCCATATCTAATCAGTTAAAAATTAAACCTCTTTTTCTTTAAGTCTAATGTATGTTATAGCCCAAATAATTAGTGTTAAAGCAATTGTTATTAATAAAATAATCGTTAAAATGCTGTCTTTATCCTTTACATTATTATTAGATAACATACCTCGTGTTAACAATTCAGCAGATTTGGCAACGATATATATTGCTACACCTGAAAAAACCATAACAGATATAGCTGTTTTGATGTAATGGAACCTGTTAAAATAAACCGACCCTAGAAGAAATACACTAGTTACCAAAAATGGCAAAGCAAAAAAACTGACTAGAAAAGACCTGTAATTAGCATCCGTAAAGATTTGGCTCGCAATACTATCAACAGATTGAATAGTTTTTTTACTATTTCCATCAATTTTAAATTCGGTTAAGTGGGCATTTATATATTTAACAAATGCAAAATCGGTAATGTAAAACAAAATTAAGAAGCTAAGTAAACTCAGTATTGCAGTATAAAAAATGCCTCCTAAAAATTTTTCAAAAATTGAAGCTGGGGTCATCAACTCTAAAATTGCTCTAGATTTTTGTCCTAATAATGAAAAATAACTACTAGCAACAATGCTTATAAATAGAAATCCTAAAATTAGAAATAGTGGATAACGGAAACGCATATCAAGATTTCCATCGTAATCAAAATTATTAGGTTTAACAGGCGAAGGCGAATTCCAGGCATAAAACCCAATAATTACCCCAGTAACAACAAGTAAACTTATCAGGTAAATTTTCCCAAAATCTAACCATTGTCTTTTCAGCAACAGGCCGAATCGATTTATATTAAATGTATTATTCATGATTGTTAGTTAAAAAGGGGTTTAAATTTAATTTTTTCTGCAAGAATGGCATTGAATAAAAGCTCCATGTCGAGTTTGCTATCTTCGTTGTGGTAGTTTGGCATTACTGCATTGTAGCCTGATAAAGATGCTTCGGCATAAATGATGCTATCATCTAGTTCTTTAACTCTTTTGAAGGTTAATTTTTCGGTTATTTCCTCAACCGATGCTTTCAATGCAACATCGTTCTCATCAAGCATAATTACAGTATCAATCAGATTATCCAAATCTCTAACCTGATGTGTAGAAATGATTATGCAACGATCATCAGTTAATGCTGAAGCCATAATTTTTCTAAACTGAGCTTTCGATGGGATATCTAAACCATTTGTAGGTTCATCCATTATAATTAATCTGGCTTGTGTGGCTAAACCAAAGGCAATAATGAATTTTTTCTTCTGACCATAGCTCATATTAATGAGTTTATTGCTTGCCGGAATATCAAATTCCCTCAATAATTCTGCAAAATAACTGTGGTTAAATTTTTTATAAAAAGGCGCATTTGCCTTTACATAAGCATCTATCTTAACCGAAGGCAAATAAAATTCTTCGGGGATAAAACAAATTTGCTCCAGCAATTCGGGTTGTCGTTTTGCAGGATTGAAACCCATAACATCCAATGTGCCACTTTGTGCATAAACCAAACCGGCTAAGTTTTTTAGCAGTGTTGATTTACCTGCACCGTTTTTTCCAAGCAAACCGTAAATATGGCCATTGCTTAAACGCATGCTCATATTTTTAAATAATGGTTTATGCTTGCTGTATCCAAAATTAAGATTGTTAATATCTATCATACCTACTGTATTAGTTAAATAATACACTAAAGTATGTTGTATTTTTATATCATCCAAATTATTTTGGATATATTTTTATTTCTGCTGAATTATAAAGCTTATGTAAAATGTGAGTTTAATGTTTATTTCGTTAAA
Organism: Pedobacter jamesrossensis; assembly: GCF_042650905.1. Classification (NCBI taxonomy): domain Bacteria; kingdom Pseudomonadati; phylum Bacteroidota; class Sphingobacteriia; order Sphingobacteriales; family Sphingobacteriaceae; genus Pedobacter; species Pedobacter jamesrossensis. Next base: position 149,174 of record NZ_JBHSBY010000146.1, read on the forward strand.
ACATCCTTAACATGTGGATTGTATGTTTGTATAATAACGCAACATTATGGATGTAAAATGGGGATATTTAATTAGCAGGTTGGCTATTGGTTTGAGCTTCTTTGGTCATGGTTTGGTACGTTTACCAAAACTTACCGGCTTTAGCTATTGGATGATGGCACAGTTTTCTAAATCCTTTTTGCCCGAAGCATTGGTTTTGCCTTTTAGTTATGCTTTACCAATTTTAGAATTTGCATCTGGCTTGATGATTTTAGTCGGCTTGTTTACAAGACAAGGATTATTACTTGCCGGAGCCGTTTCTTTAGCACTAATTTTTGGCACAACAATGATCGAAAACTGGGAAGCTTTGCCGTCTCAACTTATCCACGTTGCATTTATATCGTTGTTATTAGCCTACCTACCGCAAAATAGTTGTGCGGTTGATAAACTTTTAAAAAAATAATTATGGAATACAGAAAAATTGGAAATTCAGATTTAGAACTCTCAGTAATTACATTTGGCGCATGGGCTGCAGGTGGCTGGATGTGGGGAAGCACTGATAGAAACGATGCCATTAATGCAATTAAAGCAGGTTACGATTTGGGTGTAACTTCGATAGATACAGCGCCAATATACGGACAAGGCGATAGTGAAGAAATTGTTGGCGACGCCATTAAAGGAATTTCCAGAGATAAAATTCAAATTTTAACCAAATTTGGTATGCGTTGGGATTTAGCCAAAGGCGATTTTGGCTTTAAGAGTAAAAACAACGATGGTAAAGAAATCGATATTTATAAATATGCAGGTAAAGAAAGTATAATTTATGAATGCGAACAATCTTTAAAGCGTCTAGGTACTGATTATATTGATTTGTATCAAATTCACTGGCCAGATTCTACTACGCCAATTAATGAAACTTTCGAAGCAGTAAGCAGACTAATCGAACAGGGAAAAGTGCGTTATGCAGGTGTTTGCAATTACAATGTTGCTGAATTAAAAGAAGCTGATAAGACTTTAGAAATTATTTCTAATCAGATTCCTTTCAGCATGGTTAATCGCGGTGTGGAAGATGAAACCGTTCCTTACTGTATCGAGAAAAATAAATCTGTTCTTGCTTACAGTCCGATGGAAAGAGGTTTGTTAACTGGCAAAATGACTAAAGATTACAAATTCGAGGAAGGCGATCATCGCCAGGGAAATCCATTTTTTAAACCAGAGAGTATTGAAAAAACCAATGCATTTTTGGCCAGGATTAAGCCTTTAGCTGATGAAAAAAATGCAACATTATCTCAATTAGTTTTACGCTGGACAGTTGAGCGTCCCGGAATAACCATTGCTTTAGCAGGTGCCAGAAACGAAAAACAATCAGTACAAAATGCAGAAGCTATTAATGTGAAATTATCTACAGAAGAAATTCAGTTTATTAATTCAGAATTGAAAACCGCTGGATTTTAATTTAACAACCGCAAAGAAAATAAACAAATTGTAAAGCAAAAAAATGGCAGGAAGGCTTATTTTTTCTTTGCGTAAACTTTGCTTTCTTTGCGGTAAACCATAAATAATATGTCTAAATTATTTTCTCCTTTTACAATAAAGGATGTTACGCTAAAAAATAGAATTGTAATCTCACCAATGTGTCAATATTCTGCTGTTGATGGTTTTGCCAACGATTGGCATTTGGTGCATCTTGGCAGTCGTGCTGTTGGTGGCGCCGGATTAATTATCCAGGAAGCTTCAGCGGTAACCGCCGAAGGCCGTATCACCTATGGCGATTTAGGTATCTGGAAAGATGAACATGTAGAAAAGTTGAAACAAATCGTTTCTTTCATCCACACAAATGGTGCAATTGCCGGTATTCAATTAGCCCATGCAGGTAGAAAAGCAAGTTGCGAATTACCCTGGAAAGGCGGCGAGCAAATCGCAGAAGGCGAAAACAGCTGGAAACCGGTTGGTCCATCGGCAATCCCATTTAAGAAAGGACAGGTTGAACCGCATGAGTTAAGCATTTCTGAAATTCAAGATATAGTTTTTGCTTTTAGAGCCGCAGCAAAACGTGCTTTAGATGCTGGTTATAAAGTTGTAGAAATTCATGCTGCACATGGTTATTTGTTACACGAATTTTTTAGCCCACTTAGTAATAAACGTAACGATGTTTATGGCGGTAGCTTCGAAAACCGAATCCGTTTGGTTATTGATGTGGCTGAAGCCGTTCAATCGGTTTGGCCAGAAAACTTACCATTATTTGTTCGCATTTCAGCTACAGATTGGACTGAAGGCGGCTGGAATGAAAATGATTCGCTCCAATTAGCAGCCGTTTTAAAAGATAGAGGTGTAGATTTAATTGATACCTCATCAGGTGGTAATGTTCCAGATGCTTTTATTCCGGCAGGCCCAAACTATCAGGTTCCCTTTGCTGATAAAATTAGAAATGAAATTGGCATTTATACTGGCGCAGTCGGTGTAATTGTAGATGCACACCAAGCTGAAGAAATTTTGGAACAAGAAAAAGCTGACCTAATCTTTATTGCCAGAGAATCGCTTCGCGATGCTTATTTCCCGACTCATGCAGCACAGATTTTAGGTGATGAAACAGAGTGGCCTAATCAATATATTAGAGCTAAAAGAGAGATTTTCAAGAAATAGAGTCTACTTTAAACTTATTGAAAACGCCATCCTTAGGGCAACATCATTAACTTAAGTCGAAAACAAAAAAATATTGTCATCTTGAGCGTAGTCGAAAGACAAATATTTTTGTTTTCGACTATAAAAAAGGTCTTCGACTCCGTTCAGGTTGACACCGAATCTGCTTAAGTTAATGACATTGATACTTAGGGATGGCCTTTTCTTGCGTTTATGGCAAGTTTACTCTATCGGGTTAGAAATAAAGTCCTGCAATCATAAGAATATTATCCAAATAACGTGGGCCAAAAATCAATAAATTAACCCGCGTTATTTGGATATGGACAAAAAACCATTAAATTAGTCCACGTTATTATTCAATTGCAATATAAATGGCCAAAATACATCAAATACCCACATTGCCATTACCACAGGATGTGGAAACAAAGGCAGTTTTGAAAAGACTTAATGCGGTTCGTGCTGCATTGGCCGCATTAAATGGAGTTGCAGAAAGTATTCCAAACGAAAGAATAATATTAAATACGCTTTCCTTACAAGAAGCAAAGGATAGCTCGGCGATTGAAAATATTGTCACAACACACGATGAGCTTTACACCAGCGATAGCATTACAAGACAATTTACAAGCCATGCAGCCAAAGAAGTTTATAATTATGCCCAGGCTCTTTTAGAGGGCTTTAATCAGGTAAGAGAAAGTGGATTAATTACAATAAATCATATTCTTAAGTTACAAGCTTTACTCGAAGAAAATGATGCTGGGTTTAGAAAAGTACCAGGAACGGCACTAAAGAATGACCAAACTGGCGAAACAGTATATACTCCGCCACAAGAATTAGATAAAATTATTGAGTTAATGGGTAATCTTGAAAACTTTATCAATGACGAAGCACTGACAGATTTAGATCCAGTTGTGAAAATGGCAATTATCCATCATCAATTTGAGAGTATACATCCTTTTTATGACGGGAATGGAAGGACGGGTAGGATTATTAATATCTTATATCTCGTAAAAGAGAATTTGCTTAAGTTGCCAATTCTTTATTTAAGTAGATATATCAACCAAAACAAATCAACCTATTACCGCTTATTGCAAGAAACCAGGGAAACCAATGATTGGGAGCCTTGGATTTTATACATGCTTGATGCTGTCGGGGAAACGGCCTTACAAACATCATTTATCATCAGAGAAATTAAAAAACTGATGGTCATTCACAAACAAAAAATTAGGTCTGAATTGCCAAAAATTTATTCGCAAGATTTAATTAACAGTCTTTTTAAACACCCTTATACAAAAATTGAATTTATAAAAAACGACCTCGGAATAGCCAGGAAAACAGCCGGCAGACACCTTGATCAGCTTTGTGAAACGGGTTTAATCACAAAAAATAAAATTGGCAAAGAAAATTACTACTTCAATAATGATTTAATTGAACTTCTAATTAACGTAAGCAGTTTAAGGAAAGAAGATGTTGAGCAAACTAGCATCGTTACCGAAAATAGCTAAACATTAACGCGGGCCAAAAATCAATAAATTAGCCCACGTTAATTTTACGTGGTCAAAAAAAGAGAAAATTAGTCCATGTAATTTTTATAAAATCCTTTCAAATTGCAGTGGTTTTAAAATGAAAACTATACTGGCAAGAAAACAATCAATACATAAAGCTTAGGTTAACATTCAAGTAAAAAGCGTGGGTTTTACATTGTGGATTTAGGTGTACTTAACAGCTGTGCAAAAAATTTGCTATTTTTGGTTAGAACCTAAACAAAAATAAATGAAAAAGATATTTCTTTTTGCAGCATTCATTACAGCAATTACAGCATGCAAACAAAGTAATCAATCAGGCAATACGGAAGCGAATAAACAGTTTGCGGCAATGTGCGAAACTTATTACCAGGATGGATTGAAATTAAATCCAATTGCAGCTACATTTATTGGTGATGAACGCTACAATGATTTATTACCTAACGATGGCTCACTAGCTTATATCCAACAAAACAAAAGCTTTAATGAACGTTATCTGGATAGTTTAAAAAATTACGACAGAGAAAGTCTTAATGCTAATGATAAGCTATCTTTCGATTACATGAAAGACCAGATTTCAATGAACATAGAAGGTTTTAAATACCATCCAGAATATCTTCCATTTAATCAAATGTTTGCATTGCCCCTAATGTTTGGTCAGTTAGGTTCTGGAACAGGTGCGCAACCTTTTAAAACGGTTAAAAATTATGAAGACTGGCTAAAACGTGCCTCGGCATTTTCGGTTTGGGCCGATACTGCAATTGGAAACTTTAAAAAAGGCGCTTCGGCTGGTATTGTACTACCGAAAGCTTTGGTGGTGAAAATGATTCCACAAATGCAAAGTATGGTGGTTGCAACGCCAGAACAAAGTTTATTTTACGGACCAGTTAAATTAATACCTTCTACATTTTCTGCAACCGAGAAGCAAAAAATTACGGAGGAGTATCGCAATGCGATATCAAATGTAATTATCCCTGCATATAAAAAATTGGGCGATTTCCTTCAAAATGAATACCTACCGAAAGCAAGAACCACATCTGGTTATTCTGCAATGCCAGGAGGCGCAGAGTGGTATGCTTATCTGGTTAGACAGCAAACTACGACCAACAAAACGCCTGAAGAAGTTTATCAAACCGGACTAAAAGAGGTTGCCAGAATAAAAGCCGAAATGGATAGCATAAAAAATCAGGTTGGATTTAAGGGCGATTTAAAAACCTTTTTCGAATACATGAAAACGGATAAAAAATTTATGCCTTATAAAAACCCCAAAGAAATACTTGATGCATTTGAAGACATTCATCAAAGAATGAAACCGAACTTGAAAAAGATGTTTGAAAGTGAGCCTAAAACACCTTTCGAAATTCGTCAAACAGAAGCTTTCAGAGCTGCTTCGGCAAGTGCAGAATATAACCAGGGCTCGGCAGATGGTAAAAGACCAGGAATATTTTATGTTCCAATTTTGGATGCAACAAAATTTAACACCACTTCAGGAATGGAGTCTCTGTTCCTTCACGAAGCAATTCCGGGTCACCATTACCAAATTTCTTTAACACAGGAGAATACTCTACTTCCAAATTTTCGTCGTTTTGGTGGGCATAATGCTTACGTAGAAGGCTGGGCACTATACTGCGAATCGCTTGGCAAGGAACTGGGTTTATATCAAGACCCTTATCAGCACATGGGCGCTTTGGGTGATGAAATGCATCGTGCTATTCGTTTGGTTGTAGATGTGGCCATTCACACGAAAAATATGACGAGAGAACAAGCTATTAAATATATGACCGATAATGAAGCAATAAGTACAGAAGGTGCAACAGCAGAAATCGAGCGTTATATGGGCATACCTGCGCAAGCTTTGGGTTATAAAACTGGCGCCATGAAAATTAGAGAGTTGCGGAATAAATATGAAAAAGAGCTAGGCAGCAAATTTAAACTGGCGGCATTTCATACGGAGGTTTTAAAAGATGGTTCTTTGCCCTTATCAGTTTTCGAAAATAAAATGAATGCTTGGGCAGAGAGTCAGAAATAGAAATCAACAAGAAACTATTTAGATTTTCTTATAAATATCATCCTAAGCGAAGTCGAAGACTTTAAATATGTTTCGACTTCGCTCAATGTGATAAGATATTGAGTTTAACAGATAAATAATTTTTTAATTGTAAACCCTTCTCTTATTACTTTGTTAATTACATAAATACTTAGTTATGGATAAAGAAAAGCTAATTCAGGAGGCATATTTAGTTTCACACATTATAGAAGAAAACGGAAATTTCCCGAACAACGCCGTTTACCCATTAATGATTTACAAAGGTGCTTTTTTGATTCATCCCGATGACACTTCTGAAGTTATCAAAACAGTTTTTGCACAAAATGGCTACTCCAATGCCTGGATAGATGGCATTTTCGATTACCATCATTACCATAGCAATACACACGAAGTTATGGGGGTATTTTGTGGCAATGCCGATGTTCAGTTTGGGGGCGAACATGGGGTTTGTATTGAATTAGATAAGGGCGACGTAGTTGTTATTCCTGCCGGAGTTGCACATAAGAAGCTAAAGGCCAGTAAAGATTTTACAGTTGTTGGTGCTTATCCTGAAGGTCTGCCCTACAATTTAAAATATGGTGAAGCGAGCGAGCGCCCAGAGGCTGATGAAGAAATAGCAAAAGTAGACAAACCAGAAAACGACCCCGTTTACGGAGCAAAAGGACATTTATTTGAGTGTTGGTATAATCGGAATTGTAAGAATGTTTAAAACTCTTTGCATTTAACCATTCAAAATTCTTTAATTTTCGGGTTTTAAATATCACACTACCTGAATAAATGAATTTTCGACATATAGTTTCTGCCTTCGCCATCTCATTAACCCTCTTTACTGCTTGTAACAGCAAAAAATCTGAAGAAAAAAAAGCTGCGGATGCAAAGATCCGCGTTAAAGAGGATGATAAAGCTGATAGCCTTTTAATTGCTTACAATCCAGCCAAAGGCGATAAATGGATTGCCAACTTCGTTGATAACCTCCATAAAAAATATGGTTTCAATGGAAATATGCTTGTGGCGAAGGACGGAAAAATTCTTTATGAAAAAGCTATTGGCTGGGCTGATTACCTGCATCGCGATAGCCTTAAAATAAATTCAGAATTTGAACTTGCTTCGATTACCAAAACCTTTACCGGAACGGCAATTATGCAACTAGTCGAGGCTGGTAAACTCTCATTAAATGATGATGTTAAAAAATTCTATCCAAATTTCCCTTACAACGGCATTACCGTAAAACTTTTGCTAAGCCATCGTAGCGGTATGATGAATTATGTTTATTTCATTGACGATATCTGGAGGAAAGAAAAACGTCCGATGAAAAAAGGTGTAACCAATCAGGATGTGATGAATGTTATCGCTGAGAAAAAGCCTAATCCGTATACGAAACCAGATAACCGTTTTCATTACAACAATTCAAACTTTATGGTTTTGGGCGCAATTATAGAAAAAGTTACGGGTCAGCGTTATTCGCAATACATGATGGAACATGTTTTTAAACCCGCCGGATTAAAACATACCCACGTTTACAGCACTTCGGAGTATGAAAAAATACCTGTTGATGTTGTTGGGCACGACAGAACCTGGAAATATTCGGTTGCGCAAAACTTTTTAGATGGACCTGTTGGCGACAAGGGAATTTACAGTACCATACATGATTTAGTACTGTTTGATAAATACTTAAAAAATGGAAGACTTTTATCAAAAAAGAGTTTAGATTCTGCTTATGTTGGGCGAAACAAACCCGTAAACGGTCACTTTAATTACGGTTACGGCTGGAGACTTTTTGAAGGTGATAAAATGGATAGAGTTGTTTACCACACAGGTTGGTGGCACGGTTTCCGACACATTTATGTTCGCGATTTAGATAAAAATATTGTTATTATTTTCTTAGGCAATTTAACAAATGGCAGTTTAATGCACCTGGATGACTTATACAAGCATTTTAATATGCCAATTATTCGCAAAGGAGCTTATCACGGCAATGGAAGTTTGCCAGGTAGTGATGAGGATTAAAGCATAGATACTGGTAATATGGCTAAAAATAAATAATCCATCAAGCTTTCAATCTAGGCATCTTGGAAAACCTAAGTACTCCATGAGTCTGTCTCAAAATTGATTTTGAATTACTGTTAGCAGAATAATATTTTGAGCGGTCGTCATTCCCGTGAAAACGAGAATCGTAAAGCGATAGAAAGGTTATGAAATAAAAGCCTATTAAAGCATTAGGATGCCCAGTCAAGATGAGCATGACGATACCGCCAAATTAAATCTTTTACAATAGCTGAATTTTTATTGTGATACATAATCATTCATTCGCTTAGTTCAACTACTGCTGGTGTCATTTATATTGATTTTGTGAAATAAATTAATCCTCAAGATTACATTTTCTTCTGAAGTATTTAGCAAAACAGGCGACTGCTCTGTCCTATTCAGGAGGAACCTGCTTTTCTTAAAAAAATTACAAAAACTAAAAACAAATAGCTTTAATTTCGTTTTATAATAAAACAGTTAATATTATGTTCGATAAGTTATTTGCGGCACAACAAAAGGCCGAAGAAATTAAGAAACGCCTGGATACAATTTCGGTATTTGGCGAGGTAGAAAATGGTGCTATAAAAATTACGGCAACGGCAAATAAGGTAATTACAGCTGTAGCAATTGATGAAGAATTCTTAAAAAATGCAGATAAAGAAGAGCTTGAAGAACTTTTACTTACTGCAATAAATAAAGCTCTTGCAAATGCAGAAGAAGTAAGCGCTACTGAAATGCAGGCTTCGGCAAAAGATATGCTTGGGGGTTTGGGCGGCATGTTCGGTCAATAGACTAAAGCAAGCACAAGAAATATTCCTTTTCACAATTTTAAATCCCGATATTATGAAATTTACATATTACGGTCAATCATGTTTTTTGCTCGAAACAGCGAGTAAAAAACTTTTATTCGACCCATTTATTACGCATAACCCATTAGCTAAAGATATTGATGTTAAAGCAATTGAAGCCGACTATATTTTAGTAAGCCACGGTCATGGCGACCACGTTGCAGATTTGGTAATGCTGGCAAAGCAAACAGGTGCAACCGTTATTGCTATGCCTGAGGTTGCCGAATGGGCTAAAAACCAAGGTGTAGAAAAGTTTCATGAAATGAATTTTGGCAAGTTCACATTCGACTGGGGAACAGTTAGAATGGTTGTTGCTACGCACTCTTCTAGTTTGCCCGATGGTAGTTATGGTGGCAACCCTGCTGGCTTTGTTTTAGAAGTTGATGGAAAACAAATTTACTTTGCAGGCGATACTGGCTTAACCATCGAAATGAAGGTTTTAGCAGATATTTATAATTTAGATTACGCCATTTTGCCCATTGGCGGAAATTATACAATGGATATTGATGATGCAATAGTTGCGACGAGATATTTTGATTGCAATAAAGTTATTGGCGTACACTATAATACATTCCCGGTTATAGAGATTGATACTGAAGTAGCAATTGATAAATTTAAGCGTGAAAACAAAACTTTATTATTGCCAGCAATTGGCGAAACAATAGCGCTTTAAAACAAAAAAAGGTCCCAACTTTACGTCGGGACCTTTCGAATTATAAACCTAAACCTAATTCTTTTTATTTGCTTTGTAACGCATATCTGCTGTACCATCTTTTTTAGTTGGCCCTGCAACCTTAGTTACTGCTTTACCTTTATTTTCTTTAAAACGCATATCAGGCGTTCCGTCTGCTTTCATTTTTGAAGTTGTTGCAGTAGTTTTAGCCTCTACTTTTTTAGCTTCCATTTTAGTTGCTGCCTTTGCAGGAGCTACAGTAGTTTTCACCTCTTTTTTTACTGCTTTTTTAGCTGGAGTTGCTGTAGCAGGTGTTTGAGCAAATGCCGTTGTTAAACCAAATGCTGCGATTGCGATTAAACTCAATAATTTTTTCATGTCTTTTAGATTTTTTTAGTTATCATGAATCTTCTTCGTTTCACTTCGAGGTTTCATTTCCCTAATTTTTTAACTCGTTTATTTGTTTATATAAAATTGATTAATTGGGATGAAGATTTAATGAAGATAGGAATAATAATTATTTGATTTTAATTCACGCTAAAACTTATATTGAGCGTTTGTTTCATATCCACTGGTTTGCCATCTTCAGTAGCAGGAATCCATCTGGGCGAATTCATTACAACTCTTCGGGCTTCATCTGTGAGGGCGTAGCCTGGTGAAGATATAACTTTAAAATCTTTTGGTTTCCCTTCTTTATCAATTGTGATCATAAAATAAACTTTACCTGTTAGCCCCATCTTTAGCGCCTCTTTTGGGTATTGTATATTTCTACCCAAATATTGGTAAAATACTTTCATCCCTCCAGGGAATTGAGGAGGCGTTAGGTTTAGCATTTTAACTGCATTTGTATTAGGGCTTGTTAAAACGCCATCTTTAAAAATTTTAATTGATTTTAGCTCGCCATCTTCTCCAAACAGTTTCCATTCGCCTGTCATTTTTCCCTCCGAATAATTTCCCTGTTCCATTATTTTACCATTAACGTAATAAGAAGTAAAAGAACCGTTTAAAATATTTTGCACATACGTTTCGGTTTCCATAATTTGCCCTTCGGGATAATTTCTAGTCCACAAGCCTGTTTTATTATTTCTTAAATAAGAACCAAAAAGATTTATCTTCCCATTTTGATATTCTATATATGGACCGTTTAATACGCTTAAATTTTCATTTGCAAACGTTTCCTTTTTAACTAAAATAAGGTTTTTGTCAGAGGTTGTTCTTACCCAACTAGTGCTATCACCCCTGTAAACCTTATAAATGTTAACAGCCTTATCTAATTTTTTAACCTCTTTACCACCAATATTGGTATAGCTGTATAAAGTGTCGCTCTGCTGAGCAAAAACCGATAAAGAGATTAAACTCAAAACGAAAAATACTATCTTTTTCATATCCTGAAATTAGTGAGCAGCTAACCAGTTCTCGCCTTCGCCAATTTCTACAACAATTGGTACAGTTAGTTTAATAGCATTAGTCATTTTATCTTGAATGATTGCTTTCATTATTTCTTTTTCCGACTTTAAAACGTCGAAAACCAACTCATCATGCACCTGCATAGTCATGGTCGACTGAAGTTTTTGAGCTATCATTTCCTTATGGATATTAATCATGGCAATTTTAATCATATCGGCTGCAGAACCTTGAATTGGCGCATTAATCGCATTTCGCTCTGCGAATCCACGCACCGTTTGATTAGCCGAATTGATATCTCTTAAATAACGTCGTCTACCCATAATCGTTTCAACAAAGCCATTTTCTCGGGCAAAATTCATGGTATCGCTCATGTAGCGTTTTATACCAGGATATTGGGCAAAATATTGCTCGATAATTTCAGCAGCTTCCTTGCGAGGAATACCTAAATTTTGAGATAAACCAAAAGCAGATTGACCGTAAATAATACCAAAGTTTACCGCTTTAGCATTTCTTCTTTGTGTGCTATCTACATCTTCGATACTAATTCCGTAAACCTTAGCGGCTGTTGCCGTGTGGATATCGATGCTTTTTGTAAATGCATCGAGCATATTTTCGTCTTTACTGATTTCGGCTATGATTCTTAACTCAATCTGAGAATAATCGGCAGATAACAGAATATGGTTTTCATCTCTGGCGATAAAAGCCTTTCTAACTTCTCTCCCTCTTTCTGTACGAATAGGAATATTCTGTAAATTAGGATTATTAGAACTTAATCTTCCTGTTGCAGCTACCGCTTGATTATATGAAGTATGAACGCGACCGGTTTTTGGATTAACCATTAGCGGCAAGGCATCAACGTAAGTAGATTTAAGCTTCTGCAACTGGCGGAAATCTAAAATATCCTTTACAATATCACTTTTACTTGCTAAGGCTGTTAAAACATCTTCTCCAGTTTGATATTGACCCGTTTTAGTTTTCTTCGCTTTAGGGTCGAGTTGAAGTTTATCAAACAAAACTTCGCCTAATTGCTTTGGCGATGCGAGATTAAACTTAATCCCTGCCTTTTCATAAACACTTTGCTCAGATTTGATGATTTCTTTTTCAAGCTCTGCCGAGTAAGCTTTAAGGGTTTCCATATCTATACGAACACCTTCTTTTTCTATATCAGCTAAAACATAAACCAAAGGGTTTTCAATTTCTTCGGCAAGTTTTGCTGCATTTAATTCTTTTAGTTTTGGTTCGAAAACATGCGCCAGTTGTAAAGTTACATCAGCATCTTCAGCAGCGTAATCTACCACATCGATAACTGCTACATCCCGCATGGTTCCCTGGTTTTTCCCTTTCGGTCCAATTAACTTCGTTATGGAAATTGGAGAATAACCTAAATAGTTTTCGGATAACACATCCATTCCGTGGCGGGTATCCGGGTCGATTAGGTAATGCGCCAACATAGTATCGAAAAGTTTTCCTCTTACCTGTACACCGTACCATTTGAAAACTAAAATATCATACTTGGTATTCTGCCCAATCTTTTCAATTTTTTCGTTTTCGAGCACAACCCTAAATTCATCAACAATTGCTTGTGCTTCTTCTCTAACTGCCGAAACCGGAACATAATAACCCGTACCCGGTTTTATCGAAAAAGATAAGCCAACCAAATCAGCCATGTTTGCATCTGTACCCGTTGTTTCTGTATCGAACGAGATTCTATCTTGCGTAAGCAAAAGCTTTATTAATTCTGCTCGCTGCTCTGTAGTTTCAACAAGTTTATAATCGTGTTCGGTGTTTTCTATTGTTTTAGCCGGTAGCTTTTCTGCCGGCTCCTCTTCTATTGTGTTTGTATATTGAATGGTTTCTACCGAATGATTTCCAAATAAATCAGTCTGTGCACCTTCACCATATTTTGCTGTAGTAACTGAAAATCCATCTCCAAAAACTCTGCGACCTAAAGTTCTGAATTCTAATTCTGTAAACAGCGGTTCTAATAAATCACGACTTGGGTCGCAAAGTTCTAAACTTGCCTCGTCTAATTCGACCGGAACATCTAATAAAATTGTAGCCAGTTTTTTTGAAAGTAAACCTTGCTCGGCAAAATTTTCTACGTTTTCGCGTTGCTTGCCTTTTAGCTCGTGCGAGTTGGCTATAATGTTTTCCATCGAGCCATAGGTTTTAATTAAAGATTTCGCTGTTTTCTCGCCAATACCCGGAATACCTGGGATGTTATCAACTGCATCACCCCATAAACCCAAAATATCTATAACCTGCAATACGTTATCAATCTCCCATTTTGCAAGAATTTCTTTAACGCCAAGAATCTCCATATCATTGCCCATTCTTGCGGGTTTGTATATGAAGATATTTTCAGAAACCAATTGCGCAAAATCCTTATCGGGAGTCATACAATAAACCTGATAGCCTTTCTGTTCTGCCTTTTTGGCAAGTGTACCTATAATATCATCCGCTTCGTATCCGTCGGATGTAATTACCGGAATGTTAAAGCCTGTTATCAATTTAATAACGTAAGGCATTGCTGCAGCCAAATCTTCGGGCATTGCCTGGCGTTGTGCTTTATAGGCTTCGTAGGTGGTGTGTCTTTCTGTAGGTGCTTCTGTATCGAAAACGACTGCAATATGTGTTGGTTTTTCTTTCTTTAAAACATCGAGCAAAGTATTGGTAAAACCCATTACTGCTGATGTATTTATACCTGTAGAGGTGAAACGTGGGTTTTTACTTAACGCAAAATGCGCTCTATACATTAGCGCCATTCCATCCAAAAGAAAGAGTTTTTTATTATTCATGTGATTACACAGATTTAATGATTACCGATAAAAATGATGTATCGGATTTGTAAATTAACCAAAGTTAATAATCTGACGAAACTAAAACGTATGAATTTTAGGAATGATGTGCCAAAAGCATTAAAATTGCGTTATCCTAATTATTAACCTTTACTATGAAGATTTTTTGCTTTCTTATTGCAATATGCTTATTCAACATTTTTAGTGTTGATGCACAAGATTTTATCGTAAAAAATAACGATGATGTAATTCGTGGAACGATAAAAGGAACGGATTATTTCTCTGTTTTTATTAGTGAAAATGATAAAACTGATGTTATTCTTCCGGCGAGAGATGTGAAGAATTTCTTTTGGAATGGGAACAGTTATTTAAGCAAAGGTTTTGCTACAGGTAAAAATTTAGAATACCGTTTTGTTAAGCTAATTGAAATGGGAACCGTTAACTTATATTCTTTCGGTGGAGAAAACTTGATGCCGCCAGTGAAACAGAAAAATGTAAGATTCAGACCTTCGGTTGGAATAGGAACTGGTACTGGTGGTTACGGCGGGATGGGCTTAGGTGGTGGAATTAGCATTGGAGGAGGTCGAAATACTATGCCCGACAGACCAGCTGGCGCACCAGTGGTAAGGTATTTTATCGAAAAGCCTGGCGCCGGACCTTTACAGGAAATCCCGATTAAAGCAATTACTGAAGATATTAGAAAATCAGAAGTAAAAACAATTTTGCTTCAAAAACTTGGCGACCAACCCGCCATGAAAGAAAAGGTTGAAGCCAATACTGCACTAAACAGTCGCGATGTAATTGAGTTGATAAAAGAGTATAACGAAGCGAAGAAATAGGATGGATGCTAATCGGTGGTATTAAATCGAGCAAAAATCATAAGGCTGATAAACTCACCATTTTTGATTTCACAATCCATCATTGTACCTTCATAATTAAAGCTACTATTCAGTAAAGCCTTAGCACTATTTTTATTCTCTAGCTCTACAAAAGCTTCTATTCTATTTATATTTAAAATATTAAAAGCATAAGCACTGGTTAAATATATTGCTTCGGCAATTATTCCTTTACCCCAAAATTCTGGCAAAAGCCAAAAACCTAATTCTATTTTTTTGTGCTCCACACTAAGATTATTAAATCCAATTGCACCATAAAAAACTCCGTTTGGAGCACAAATTGCCCACCAAATTCCCTCTCCCTGATTTTGCAAATCCGCAAACCATTGTAATTGTTGTTTCGAAGATTCTAAACTAGAATAACTAACGCCATAATATTTAATAACATCTTTGTTAGATAAACCTTTATAAATATTCTGTAAATCATCTTCGCAAAAAGACCTTAAAGTTAGTCTTTCACTTTTAAGAATAATGTCAACAATTTTTGCAGAAGCTTTCATTTAAATATTTATTGGAATATCTACTCAGCTGAATTCAATTCGTCCCAATATTCGACGGCTCTTCTGTAATGCGGAATAACAATACTTCCACCAACCAGGTTTGCAATCATAAAAATCTCATTCATTTCTTCACTGTTAACGCCGGCATCTTGGCATTTACCTAGATGATACTTAATGCAGTCATCGCAGCGCAAAACCATCGAGGCAACCAAACCTAACATCTCTTTCGTTTTAACATCTAAAGCCCCATCAGCGTAAGAGGTTGTATCCAAAGCAAAGAAACGTTTGATATTGGTATTCGCGGTTTCCATTATTCTATCGTTCATTTTTTCGCGATAGCCATTAAATTCTTCTACTAATTTTCCCATTGCTATTTAATTAAATCCTTTTTGCAAATTAATTGTTTAAAACAAAAGCAATAATCAACATGAAAATTATTACCCCTAAATTTCACGCAATATTAGATTTTGTTCTGATTATTTTATTATTGGCATCGCCCAACATTTTTCATTTAAGCGATACCGCTTCTATCCTATGTTATGCCTTGGCTGTAATCCATTTTTTATTAACAATAATTACCGATTTTAGCGGCGGCATTTTTAAAATTGTGCATTTAAAACTGCACGGATTAATTGAACTGGTGGTAAGTGTTTTACTTGTAATTCTGGCCTTTACTTTCTTTAAGGGAAATCTTGTTGATGAAATTTACTTTGCCTGTTTGGGCCTTTTAATCTTGATAATTTTTACCCTTACCGATTACCAGAAAGCACCTCCATTAATTACAAGGTAATTTCATCCATCGGATTCCAGAATACCTTTTTAAAATCCACAACCTTATCATTTTTAACTTTTACGCCTTCCTGGTCTAACATTTCTTCCATCAGTTCTGGCGGACTAAAATGAAATTTACCCGTTAATAAGCCGCTACTATTTACAACCCGGTGTGCCGGAACTTTAGGATGAGCCGTACCTGCGTAAGCCATTGCATGCCCAACCATTCTGGACGATTTTGCAGCACCCAAACTTTTAGCGATGGCTCCATATGAGGTTACTCTTCCCTTAGGGATTAATCTGGCAATCTCGTAAACCTGTTCGTAAAAGTTTGTATTCATTATTCAAACGAAAATTGAATGTAGTTTATATTTTTATCGTGTAACAAATACTTTTTCTCGTAATATGTTTTAATAGACAAAACCTCATCCGCAAATTCTGACGTATATAAATGGTCAGTATTTTTATGAACTTTCAACCCTAATTCTTCTACTTTATCACAAGTGTAAAGATAAAGCTGGTCGTTATCGGTTTTAAGGTTAACCTTGCCACCTTGCTTTAAAACTTGCTTGTATCGGTTTAAAAAAGCTGGAAAAGTTAACCGTTTTTTCTCGCGACTATCCTGTGGTTGTGGATCGGGAAAAGTTATCCAAATTTCATCAATTTCTCCATCACCAAAATAATCTAACAGGTTTTCTATCTGAATTCTTAAAAAAGCAACGTTATCAATTCCCTCTTCAATTCCTGTTTTGGCACCACGCCAAATTCGGTTCCCTTTATAATCTACACCTATAAAATTCTTCTCAGGAAATAACTGAGCCAAATTAACCGTGTATTCACCTTTACCACAAGCTAATTCTACAACAACGGGGTTGTTGTTTTTAAAATGTTCTTTAGCCCAATTGCCCTTTAAAGGCTTGCCTTCTTCTAACTGATATACGTTTGCAAATGTTTCTATTTCAGCAAAACGTCTTAATTTATCTTTACCCAAAAGTTTTTTTCGACAAAAATACAATTAAATCATTCAACGCTACTTTTTTTACGAAGAATCTTAACCAGTATTTGCACAATGGATCGTACTTTTGCGTTTAAATTAATTTTTTTCAATTGGAAAAATCAGCGAAAATATACATTGCAGGCCATCGCGGAATGGTGGGTTCGGCTATTTATAGAAAATTAGAAAAAGAAGGCTATACCAACCTTTTAACAAAAACTTCGGCAGAATTAGATCTTCGTAATCAACAAGCTGTAACAGATTTTTTTGCCATAGAAAAACCTGAATATGTATTTTTGGCTGCTGCCAAAGTTGGTGGTATTGTTGCGAATAATACTTATCGTGCAGATTTTCTTTTTGAAAACCTAGCCATTCAAAATAATGTAATTCATAACGCATACTTAAATAGCGTTAAAAAATTAATGTTTTTGGGTTCGAGTTGTATTTATCCAAAAATGGCTCCTCAACCTTTAAAAGAGGAGTATTTACTAACCGGAACTTTAGAAGAAACTAATGAACCGTATGCAATCGCAAAAATTGCTGGTATAAAAATGTGCGATGCTTACCGCGACCAGTATGGCTGCAATTTCATTTCGGTTATGCCAACTAATTTGTATGGCTATAACGACAATTATCACCCACAAAACTCTCATGTTTTACCAGCATTAATCCGCAAGGTACACGAAGCAAAAATTAATGAGGAGAAACAAGTAACAGTTTGGGGTTCGGGTTCGCCAATGCGAGAATTTTTATTTGCTGATGATTTAGCTGATGCTTGTTATTTCTTAATGGAAAACTATAATGAATCAAATTTGATCAACATTGGTGTTGGTCATGATTTAACCATAAAAGATTTAGCCCTTTTGATTAAAGAAGTAATCGGTTTTGATGGAGAATTGGTTTTTGATGCAACAAAACCTGATGGAACGCCACGTAAATTAATGGATGTAAATAAACTGCATAACTTAGGCTGGAAACATAAAATCGATTTAAAAGAAGGTATAGCTTTGGCTTATCAGGATTTTTTGAGCAGATATTAGTTATTTCTTCGCCCTGATTTTACTTAAAAACTCTGGTGTAAAACCTAGATAAGAAGCGAGCATGTACTGCGGAATGCGTTGCACAAATTCGGGAAATAAACCATTAAAATGGCGGTATCTTTCCTCAGCTGTGAAACTGTATAAAAACATTATTCTCCTTTGAGAGGCTTGGTGATTTTTCTGTAGAATCAACCTAAAATATTTTTCCATTTTCGGCAACTTGGCAAACATTTTATCATAGTCATGTTGCTCTATTGCAATCACTTCTGTGTTTTCTGCAGCCTGTATAAAAAATTCTGAGGAGTTTTGAAACAAGAAACTTGTTAGATCGGTAATCCACCAGTTTTCGATACCGAATTGTGTAGTTTGTTCAACACCTTTAATATCTATAAAGTAAAGCCTTAAACAACCTTTTACAACAAAATAGTTCGCTCGGCAAACCTGGCCTTGCTCTAGTACAAATGCTTTCTTTTTAATTGAAAAAGATTTGAGCAACGATGCAAGTATTTCTTGTTCAGCATCACTCAAATCTACAAATTTGTTAATATGGGCAAAAAGCGCTTTAAACATCTATTTATTGAATTTATGATAAAATTAAGCATAAATTCAATAAACTTTTAAAGGGAGAAAGCCTTAAGATCTGGTTGAGCCCATTCGCCCCAATCTTTCATTGCTGCCATTAAAACCTTTTTTAAACCTGCATTATCTACCGGTTTACCTTTACTTGGTGGTAACAAGTCTTTTTCTGGCACAGTAACTTCAGTTACTTTAGTAGCAAACCAGGTAACATTTTCATGCGGCAGTGCAAGCCCAAGTATCATTCCTGGCAAACCAGCGAAAGATTCGGGTCCTCCCGAAACGGCAATTTGATTGGCATAATAAGCCACAACATAAACCGAATCCATGATGATGGCATTTGCTCTGCGACATTCATAACCAGCAATTTCACGGGTTTCATCCGTAATTTTCCAGTTTATTTTACGAATGCTATCCTTTACCAGATAAGTAGCTTCGTAAACGCTTTTTTGTGTTGTGCTGCTTTCTGTTTTAAAATCTGTGCCTATAATATTCTTTAAATCAGAAATTGGATTATTTGCAAGCCAATTGTTACTCGCTGGCGATGAATCTTCTTCAAATTTGTAAAGGCTTTTTTCGCTGTTAAATTTAAGTATGCTTTTTGCCGATTTAAATTGAGGATTGTTCTTTTTATAGCTCTCGAAAGCCTGATTCATATAGCTCTCATTATTCTTAGTAATCCGTTTTTTTATTAGGGCATATATATTAGATCTTTTTTCGAATTCGATAACTCCGTTTTTTATAAAGTGTACATTTTGAGCCAAGCAATTATTAGCAATAAAAATAATTGAGAGTATAATTGTAAGTTTTAACGCTGTTTTCATGATAATTAGTTTTGAGGTTTAACGCCGCCGCCCATTTTGGTAAAGTCCCAGCTAAGTGAGAACATAAAATATCTTTGAATTGTAGTGTAGTTACTCTGTATAATATTTCCATTCGTTGCAGAACGGCTAAACCCTTGATTTTGATTTAACAAATCATACCCGGTTACAGATGCTTTTAAATTCTCAGATTTGAAGAACTTTTTACTGATTGTTGCATTCCATAAAAAGCGTGTGAACGATTCGTTAAAAGCTTGTGTTTTTGCTCTGTAAGTGTACTCCCCATCAGACCCGATTTCAAATTTACCTGGTAAATTAACTTTTCCGGAGAAATATCCTTGGGCTCCCCACCCGTTACTATTGGCTGCTTGCTGCACTGATGCTTCTGAAGTATTATAACTTGGGCCGAAGTAGGCGTAAAAATCAAATTTCTTATCCTTGTATTTCGAAATATTAATTGTTGGGCTATATGTCATCGATTTTGTTTCATTTAAAACACTGTTGATGTAATTATAGGAGGTACTTCCATTCATATTAAACCCTAGGCCGGTATTTAAATCTATGCCCTTTATTTTTCGTCCAAAACTTGAGTAAACACTAAAATTAGAAGGCATTTTATCTGAAATATTAACAGACCTGAAAGTGCTTTTACCAGCAGCATCGGTGGTAACATCGCTTACAATTGGGTTATTTGTAAAACTGTAAAAACCACTTATGTATATAGATTGGCTGCTTAAAACTTTATAAGAATTATAACTTGCACTTATATTACTTCGGAATGATGGTCTTAAATCAGGATTTCCGAGCGTTATGTTTAATGGGTCTGTATTTACTCTGATTGGTTGAATTTGATCTAATGATGGTTGATTGGTATTACCATTGTAATTTATCCTAAAAGATTTTTGCTGAGAAAAATTATACTGATACATAGCCTGCGGCATGTAGTTTATAAAGTTTCTATTATATGTTTTTTTATTGTACAAATCCTCTTGCTTAAAATCTACCCCACTAAATTTAGAACCAACATTAAAAACAGTTTTTCCCTTTCTGAAGTTAAAAATTGCTCCTCCTTGATTTATTACCTGATCCAATTGATAATCGTTACTGAACTGCGAATCAAAAGCGTCGTAATTCCCTGGAGTTGATTGGTTAAAAGATTTTCGATCAGATCTTCCATTAATTAAACTCAGGCCATAATTAAGCGCTAAGGTTAATGTTTTTGATAATGGTTCTGTATAGGCAAGGTTTGATTTAAAAACGTTGTTTGTAATGTTGTTTACCTTATACTGATCTACATTTTGTGTACTATCTATGCCACCTGTTAAATTGTAAAAGCTATTTGCTGAATTTAAATATCCTTCCGTTTTGCTATCAGATATCGATTGGTTTAAGTTTAATGATAAAGTACGCCCTTTTTTCTTCAGTCTTTTTGTTAAAAGCGCATTTATATTAAAGATTTTATCGTCCCCGTCATTAGTTAATTTTCTTGCACTTGTATTTAATAAACTGTTATCACCTCTGGTACTTAATGTTGCATAATCCGTAAGTGTAGAGCTGTTTTTTATTGTTCCATCCACGTTTACTTTTAACGTTAAAGTTGTATCGAGTTTAATTTCATACATCGCATCTAATTTTTGTCTGAAAACATCATTATCAAAAGTTTGATTAGAATTAGTATTTATTATCCCAGATGCAAGGTTATTTTGGCTAATTGTGCTTCTATCCCCAACAACTCTAAGCGAGCCAATTTTATAATTCGTATTTAAGGTTTCCTTGTCGTCATTCCATTTGTTATCGAAATGTAAGCCGCCCGTTCTGGCAACTGGAATACCCTGGCCGTTATATTGCCCGCTGAACGAGTCAAAATCATCGCCGCCACCCGTAATATAAATACCGCCATCATCACTTACCGTCATATTATTAGATGAGCCATATTTCTGACTATCTTCCCAGCCTAACCCCACCTTTCCATTGTTACCCAAAACACCATAAGCAGAGAATTTCTTTTTACCTGCGAATTTGTTAAACATTAACTGCCCCTGATAATATTCATCAGTACCCACTCCAGCTATGGCCTTACCAAAATAGCCGTTCTTTGCGTTTTCCTTTAGCTTAATGTTTAGTGTTTTGGTTTTCTCACCATCATCTACTCCCGTAAAAGTTGCCTGATCGCTTTTCTTATCATATAATTGAACTTTATCAACCATATCGGCTCTAATGTTTTTAGTTACAAGCGTTGGGTCATCCCCAAAAAATTCCTCACCATCTACTAAAACCTTAACATTCTTCTGCCCTTGAGCGGTAATTTTTCCATCCTTATCAATTTCTATCCCGGGAAACTGCTTAATTAAATCTTCAACCTTTGCATTTGGTTCAATATTATACGCCTGTGGGTCGAATTCTGTAGTATCTCCTTTTATTTTGATAGCCGAGCGGTTTCCTTTAATAATTACATCGGCAAGTAGTTTCGCTTTGCCTGTAAGATTAATTTTGCCGTAATCAACATCCTTTTTTGTAGAGTCTAAAGCAAAATGATCTACAAAATCTGCATATTTTGGGTAAGAAACCAATAAGATGTATTTGCCATTTTTGATGTTAGATAATTCAAAAGATCCGTTTTCTGCTGCTCTGGTAAATTTTACCATAGTAGAATCCTTAGCATTTAAAACTGAAACAGATGTTCCTCCTAAAATTGTTGTTGATGCAGTGTCGATAACACGACCTTTAATACTGTGTACACTTTGCGCCTTTGCCGAAAAAAAACAAAAGATAAGAAAGCACACCGAGAGTAGTATTCTTTTCATAGATGAGATTTGGTTTATACTTCGAATATAAAACTAATTCCTTAGTTTAAATAGAAGTTAACATTTTTTAACAAAAACATTGTTGTTACATAACAACAAGTCCTTGAATTTTAAAAACCTTCTGCAAACCATTAATAAACTGCATTATGACCCTCAATTCGTCGAGGTTACAAAATTTCTATTCGTTTTCGTATAGATATTACAGGCGTTCGTCTATAATAACACGGCTGTGGTATATTACCCGTATCTCGGGTGAAACGTTTCTCAATTACTGTCGTCTTATATTCAAAACAACCTAACATTTAAGGATTTAAAAAAAAATTATAACATATAAAATATTAAGATCATGAAAAATTCTATCAAAAACTTATTCGCAGCAGCATTAGTAATGGTTACTTTAAGCGGCGCAACATTAGCAGCAAATGCAACAGAAAACAATTCAAGTTATACTGCTTTAACTCAGGTTAAAAATATTACCAAAATAGCAGTTAGCGGAAATGTAAAACTTATCATCGTTCAGGATGCTAAAGAAAGCATCGAAGTTTTCGATAAATATTACTCTAACAATGCTTTAGTACAACAGCAAGGTTCAGAGCTTCGCATTAGTTCTTTTACAAAAGATGCTTTGACTGTTATCGCTCATATAAACAATCTTACATCTATAGAAGCATCAAATACATCGAGCGTTACAACTTCAGGAAAATTCAATTTGTTAAACCTTGATGTAATTTTGAAAGATAAAGCTTCGGCAAACATCAATGCAAATACAATTAATTTAAATACAATTGCAAACGATGGCACAATATTAAACTTAGAAGGAACTACAGAAAGTCACACTGCAACTCTAGGTAATGAAGCAAAAATGAATATGGGTGATTTCGCATCAGCAAATACAAACATTAGCATTATGCCAAAGGCAATTTATGCGAATAATTTATCTCGCTACGAAGATTTAAAAATCGACTTATTAGAAAAACTTTTCTAATAATCTACATACATAGTTTAGTTTTAGTTAATGATAACGGTAGCAGAGCGATTCTGCTACCGTTTTTTATTTTATGAATTTTAACCAAAAACTACCGAAGCTTATTTTTAAGAACTATTTACCCCTTTAACAAAAAAAATCCCGAAGTTAAAAACTTCGGGATGGGTATATAATGACCTCATAGGTAGAGGGAATTTGCTTTTACTATCCTTGCGTTTTAGCAGTAGATTTTAATGCATCGTTAGCTACAATTACAATCTCTACACGACGGTTAGCAGCACGGCCAGCATCAGTTTCGTTATCAGCAATTGGCTCAGCAAAACCTTTTCCAATTGTTACTAATCTTGATGATGGAACACCTTGAGAAACTGCATAAGCTTTAACAGCTGCAGCCCTTCTTTCAGATAAACCCATGTTATATTGTTCTGTACCACGGCTATCTGTATGCCCGATAATTTTAATATCTGTATCAGGATATTGATTTAAAGATGAAGCAAGACTTTGAACATTTGCTTTTGCAGCATCTTTTAATGCCGTTTTATCAAAATCGAATAAAATACCACTATCAAATTTTACAATAATACCCTCTCCTTCGCGAATAACTTCTGCATTAGGAATTGCTTTCTGAATTTCTGCAGCCTGTCTATCCATTCTACGGCCAATAAATGCACCCGCTGTGCCACCAATAGCACCACCGATTAACGCACCAACCGCCGTATTCCCAGCTTTTTTACCAATTAATGCACCAACAACTCCACCAGCAGCAGCACCAATACCAGCGCCCTTTTGTGTTTTAGTTAAACTATCGCAGCTTTGAAGTGCCATTGAACCAACTGCCAATCCTATGCTTAATGTTGCTATTCTTACTTTTGAAATACTCATAATAATTTAGGTTTAATTTCCTTGGGTTCTTTATTCAAACACAATGCCAAAAATTATTATTAGAGTATTTTAAATCTATTTACATTCAATAGAGCTAGAAAGAATAAATTATAAACCATAAAAAAGAGTCCTGATTTTTTCAGGACTCTTTCATTGTATCATTATTAGTACAAAAACTAAGCAGAGAAGTAACTTTCCAATTCTTTAAGCGTGTTTTCGTCTGTTTTAAAGTCTTTAATCACAACGCCTTTTTCTACTAGAATAATTCGGTTACAGACATCAGTAACGTGATTTAAATCGTGGCTTGAAATAAAAGTTGTCATGCTACCACTTTGTGCTTTTAATAAGTTTTTTAAACGGATTTGAGTGGTTGGGTCTAAATTTGCAAAAGGTTCATCCAGAATTAAAACCTCGGGCTTTTGCATTAAAGCTGCCGCAATACCAACTTTAACCTGGTTCCCTTTACTAAAATCGCGAATGTATTTTCCGCTATTTAAGATTTCACTATTAAAAAATTCCCCGTATTGTGTAAGGTAGCTAGAAACATCAGCAACACTTAAATCGTGTAAGCTGCCGATGAATATAAAGTATTCTTCAGGTGTTAAATAATCAATCAGAAAGCCTTCATCTAAAAATGATGCAGTATAGTTTTTCCAATTATCATTTTGCATCACATTTTCGCCTTTCGATAAAATCTCACCTTCACTCGGGCGAATTAAATCCAGAAGCATCCTAAAGAAAGTTGTTTTTCCTGCACCATTATTGCCAACTAAGCCAATGGTTTCACCTTGCTCAATTTGTATGTGCTCTATGTTTACAACAGTCTTATCGCCATAAACTTTTTTCAAATTTTTAACTTCTAAAATCATAATTATTCTCTAAAGCCTTCGGCTATTTTATAACGTTGTTTTTCAAATTTTGCAGTGATAAAGTCTACCCAGAAACTACGCATTAAAAGCATAATTAATCCAAATAACGACACAACCATTAATCCCCAATATGGCAAATTCATTATCCCAAAGGGCAAATACAATAGAATTGGTGTTAAAGCATAAGGAAACATTAACAACCATTGTGTTGCGCCAGTACCCTGATAATTAAAACTTGCAGCTTTCGTAATATCTAAACGCTTATAATTTAAGGTAGCAAGGTAAAGTACGATTACCGTACCAAAACCAATATTGTACAAATATGCTGCAATGTGTAAGAGCAACAACTTCGGACTTAAAAAACCATAAAAACTGGCTAATAAGGTAATAACTGTTGCACCAATCGTAAAGAGTAAAAACTTGGCTTTTATATAATCTTTAAAATTGATTTTATTAGCCAGTAAACCATCGAAATGAGCACTTTGCCAGGCAAACATAAATTGCCCATATATAATAATTGAAATACCTGTCATAAAAATAGCAGCGAACATCATTTGTCCGAAAGCGTCGCTATCTATAGATTTTTCTTTATAAAAGATGAAGCCATAAAACAAGAAGAAAAAGCCCAGTATTAATGAAGAACGAGAACGCTTATGGCGTAAAATCAATTTTAGTTCTAAAGCCGCAAGTTCTCCAACTCTACCAAATCGATTTAAGAATGCATAATCTGTACTTACTTTTTTCTCCTGTCTACTGCTTAATTCTTCAGCATATAAATTTCTACGTAGGAAATCGGAGTTTAATTTAAAGATACCAAACGCCAATATCGGGAAGATAATTGCATAGTAAGGATGTGCAGCAATCGCTTGAAAAACATAATTAGAAGCAGCCATTATAGAGATTATTTTGTAATAATCAAGCGCTGCAAAGGCTGCAAAAATTGCGAAACCGATAAATGTGTACCAGGTGTTGGCAATCGATTTTCTTTTAATATATAAAGCCAGGTAATTGTTCAGAACAGCCAAAGAGAATACTGAAACGATATACATTAAAGTTGCAAAGAAACCATAAGCAGGCGCTATCCTCATAAAACAAAATGGTAGAAAAATAAAAAACGGCCATAAATTAAAAGCAGAAAAAAGTGCTTTAACATTTAAAAAACTTATGATTTTAATTTTCTTTATTCTTAAATGTAAGTAAGGAATTATGCTTAAAGTTGGTAAATCCTGAAACTGCAAGCGCATTATAAAATCGAAAGCAAAATAATAAAGTATAATCCCGTTAAAGCTTTTTATCACATCTTGATTAGGAAAAACTTTCGGCAACAAAAATGCCATTCCGAAACCTGCACCAAGTGCAAGCACTAGAAAATAAAGCAGAAAAAACCCAAGAACAATTTGCGTAGCGATACTGCTGCCTCTGTTCCGCGAACGCCAAAAAGATTTCCTTTGATGGCTTAAAAAAGTACTCAGCATAATTTAGTTTAGGTATTAGTAAAAGGTAATGATTTATTTATTAGTATATCTTTTAGATGAAATGTTACATTAATACTTGTATTTATCTTTCCAATTTTGCCTTAATTTCTCCCGCAGCTTTTCTTCTGCAGGATTTTTCCCTGGGTCGTAAAGTTTAGTTCCGCTTAATTCATCGGGGAAATATTCTTGTGCCTCAAAATTACCTTCGTAACCATGCGAATATTTGTAATCCTTACCGTAACCGATGTTTTTCATCAGCTTGGTTGGTGCATTGCGAATATGTAAGGGTACTGGCAAATTTCCAGTTTGTTTAACCAAAGCCTGGGCATGGTTTATCGCTTCATAAGAAGCGTTACTTTTTGGCGAACTAGCCAAGTAGGTTACGCATTGGGATAAAATAATCCTTGCTTCCGGATAACCAATTACATTTACCGCAGTAAAACAATTATTAGCTAAAAGCAGTGCATTTGGATTGGCATTCCCAATATCTTCTGAAGATAAAATTAATAATCGCCTTGCAATAAATAATGGGTCTTCACCTCCTTCAATCATTCTGGCTAGCCAATAAACGGCTGCATTTGGGTCGCTACCGCGGATGGATTTAATAAAAGCTGAAATGATATCGTAATGCTGTTCGCCTGCTTTATCATAGAGCGCTAAATTTTGCTGGGCATGGGCTAGAACACTTTCATTGGTGAGTGTAATTTTATCTCCTCCAATTCCATTAACAGCAATTTCTAACACGTTTAAAAGCTTTCTTGCATCGCCACCACTTAACCGAATTAAAGCTTCATGCTCTTTTATGGTAATTTTTTTTTGAGATAAGATTACGTCTTTTTTAATGGCTGTTTGAAGTAATCCCGCCAGCTCTTCTTCTGTTAATGATTTTAAAATATAAACCTGACATCGGGAAAGCAATGCAGATATGACTTCAAAAGATGGATTTTCTGTAGTTGCACCAATTAAAGTAACCAAGCCACGCTCTACAGCACCAAGTAAACTATCTTGCTGCGATTTACTGAAACGATGAATCTCATCAATAAATAAAATCGGCAAGCCTAAAAAACTATCCTTTAGAGCTGCGGCCTTATCAATTACTTCGCGTATGTCTTTAACGCCGCTGTTAATTGCGCTTAAATTAAAAAAAGGCCTATCTAAAGCTTGCGAAATAATGTAAGCGAGCGTTGTTTTTCCAACTCCAGGTGGCCCCCAAAATATCATAGATGGCAGCTGACTGCTTTCTATCGCTTTGCGTAAAACGGCACCCGTACCTACCAAATGTTTTTGTCCAACATATTCATCAAGATTTTGAGGACGCATTCTCTCGGCTAATGGGGCTTGGTTCTGCATAATGGTAAATATAGGAAATTTGACTGTTTTTGTAAATCTACATTTCCCCTAAGTTTTTTCTTTCAATCCCTTAGGTTTATTTAACATAGTACATGGACTTTTCGGCTGTTTTTTCGTCTTTTAGAATGGACCACAGCGAAACGTCTGTTTTTGAATAAAGCTCTTTTGCAGATTACAAAGATTTCCCGGTTTTACTCGAAATGATGATTCAATCATTTCTTCCATGAATTCGGTATTTCTGCGGGAATTCTATTTTTTGAAAACGTTTGTTCAGTAATCCTTTTGGTTTTGCAGCCCTGCTTTCCATTACAAGCCAAATAAAAAATTGGGGCTTTCCATTTCAATCACGTTTATTTAACAAAGTAAATACGCTTTTTGGCTGTTTTTCGATAGCTCGATTGGAGCGCAGCGAAATAGATAGTTCTTTGAATAAACGTTTTTTTTTGCAGATTACAAAGATTTCTCGGCTTCGCTCGAAATGACGGTCGATCATTTCTTCTGTGAATTCGGTGTTTCTAAGGCAATTCTATTTTTTGAAAACATTGTTCAGTAATCGTTTTTACCTCTGGTTAATTTATTAATCCTCTATTTTAGAATGGTGTTTGGTATCCTTCATCGTTGTATATAAAATCAATGAAATTAAAATGCAGGCTGTAACATACCAGTAGAAATAATTTTCGTGACCAATGTTTTTAAACCAAAGAGCAAAGTATTCTGCTGTTCCTCCAAATATGGCAACCGTTAAAGCATAAGGCAAACCAACGCCCAAAGCCCTTATTTCTGCCGGGAATAACTCGGCTTTAACTACAGCATTAATGCTAGTATAACCGCTTACAATAATTAAAGCACCTATCATCAGTAAGAAAATAATTGTTGTATTGGTTTCATTTGCTAGTCCAGTTAAAATAGGAACGGTACACAAAGTACCTAAAACACCAAATCCAATTAATAAAGGTTTTCTTCCGATTTTATCGGATAACAACCCAAACAAAGGCTGCATAATGGCAAATACTAAAAGTGAAATGAAAGATAAGGTGGTAGAAGTTTCCTTACTTAAATGAACGGTATTTACCAGAAACTTTTGCATATAAGTACTGAAAGTATAAAAGGCGATTGTACCACCTAAGGTTAGCCCTACAACCGTAAAAACTTCTTTTGGGTATCTCATCAAGACAGCTATGCCTCCTTTTTTCTCTTCTTTATTTTTCTTAAAAGCCGAAGTTTCATCAATGTGTCTTCTTAAATATAATGCAATAAATGACAGAATTGCACCGATAAAAAATGGAATTCGCCAGCCCCAATCCTGCAATTCTGCCGGCGTTAATAACCAGTTCTGTAAAACCAACTGAATACCGAGCGCCAATAATTGACCGCCGATGAGTGTTACATATTGAAAACTGGAATAAAAGCCACGATGTTTTTTCGTTGCCATTTCACTTAAATACGTTGCCGAAGTTCCATATTCACCACCTGTACTCAAACCTTGTATTAACCTCGCGAAAACCAATAATAATGGAGCAAAAATCCCAATTTGTTTATAACCGGGTGTTAAACCAATAATTAGTGACCCAATCGCCATAATTAATACCGAAAGTGCCATCGATTTTTTTCTGCCCTTTTTATCGGCGATGCTGCCAAATAGCCAGCCACCAATCGGACGCATTAAAAAACCTACGGCGAAAATTCCTGCAGTGTTTAAAAGTTGCGCTGTTGGATTACTGTTTGGGAAAAAGGCAGGAGAGAAATATAAGGCAAAAGCCGAATAAGTATACCAATCGTACCATTCAACTAAATTTCCAACAGAGCCACCGAAAATAGATTTCAACCGATATTTTACTTCATCAATTTCTTTTGGCGTAAAATCGTTTGTAGATTGATTCATGTTTTAGTTAAATGAATGATTTTTGAGGGAGATAATTTCAAACACAAGTTACATTCTTTTGTTTATTTTAGTATAAATTGTAAGATAGTTTGAGCGTAACGGATTTGCAAGAACGTATTAAAAAAATCACGAACTCAAGCATTCAATCTATCATCCACTCATTTCAAATATGAAAGATAACTTTTCCACCCAATCTGCCGAATACGCCATTTATCGTCCAACTTATCCACAAGAGCTATACGATTATTTATTTACTTTAGTTAAAAACAAAGATGCTGCCTGGGATTGTGCTACCGGAAACGGGCAAGTAGCAAGAGTTTTAGCGCAACATTTCAAAGGCATTTATGCGACAGATATTAGCGAAAAACAATTAAGCCAGGCACTAAAAATGCCAAATATTGTTTACAACGTTGAACCTGCCGAAAAAATAAACGTACCCGATAACAGCTTTGATTTGATTACCGTTGCACAAGCCATCCATTGGTTTAATTTCGAAGAGTTTTATAGTGAAGTAAAACGCACTTTAAAACCCGAGGGGCTTATTGCTGTAATTGGTTATGGCGTAATGTTTATCGATAAAAAGGTAGATAAGGTGGTCCATAAACTTTACGAAGACATTCTAGGAAAATACTGGGATCCGGAACGTAGGTACATTGAGGAGGGTTATAAAACAATTCCTTTTCCTTTTGATGAAATTACGCCACCTCACTTTCAAATTAAGACTTCGTGGAATTTTAACCAGATGATTGGTTATTTAAACACCTGGTCCTCATTGCAGCATTACAAAAAAGCCAACGACAGAAACCCATTGGAATATATGTTTACCGAGTTAAAAGAGGCGTGGGGAAATGATGCTGAAAAAGATGTTCATTTCCCGATTTTGTTGCGGATTGGAAGATTAGCATAAAGACAATTTATCAAATTAGTCAAATTTAAAAAATGAGCTTACTTCAACTTCTTCAACAAATCTAATCTCAACTCTTTAATTCCTTTTACCACTAAGCCTGCAACTTGCTTTGCACCATCAGGACTTAAATGTGTATCATCCTTTTTTCCTGTAGGATAATTTACATTGCCAGAATCAACGTAGTTGAACAATTTTATCGATTTAACATCACCTAATTTAGTTAGCAAACCCTCTGTTTTCACCAACATATCAATTAGCGGAACTTTTAAAGAATCGGCGACTTTTCGGGTTACATCAGGATAATGTCCATGCGAGTCTGTTAACACTCCATTCTTGAAACTTCTTCTTGAAATTGGGGTAAGCAAAACCGGAATTGCTTTTTTACTTCGTGTTTCATTAACGTAATTAACCAGATTGGTTTTAAATTCAGCCAATGATGTTCCTGTTCCCGGCTTATCAATTTTTTCGTCATTATGCCCAAATTCAATAAAAACGTAATCGCCAGGTGATAGTTTTTCTAAAATAGGTTGCCATTGATTTTCGGCTTTAAATGATTTTGTACTTCTACCATTAAGTGCTCTGTTATCAACCACAACTGTGCTCTCGAAAAATGATTGCAATTCCATTCCCCAGCCCGTTTCCGGGTAAGCTTTTGCCTGTTTATTTGCCGCTGTAGAATCGCCAATTATATAAATAGTTGTTTTACTTTGGATAAGCGTAAATGATACTAAAATAAAAGATATAGCGGTTGAAGCTAAAATCATTTTTCTCTTCATATTCTCTTTATTTTAATGGATTCCAATTATCATTGCGGCATAAAATATTTTGTATAGTGTAAAGTTTAGCCTCTTTATCTGTTAATTGTTTACTCCAGGATAAACGAGTTTTTGGCGATGCACCTTTACCAATACTTTTATATTCTGCGTAATAAGTCGTTTTTTCTTTATCAGGAAACATGTTATCTCCTTTCCATGGGTTCCAACCTTCGGGGAGAATATGGCTGCCTAAATCACAATTCAAAAAAGCAGTTTTGGCGAAAGGTCTCCAAGGCCTTCCTAAATAAGCCTTAGTAACCGATAAATCTGCAATTAGTTTGCAGTTTAAAAACACAAACCCGAATTTTTGTCTGGCAGAAGTTGCAGCAGCTGTAATGTAAGAATTGGTTAAGCTTTTGATTGTACAATTTTGAAACACAGCCGTTGCTTTACCAAAAATAAAATCGGTAGTACCTTCAATATAACAATTAAAATAATACTGCCGGCTATTTTCAGTTGCAGGATACAACGTATCCTGATTACCTAAAAAGCTACAATTCTTTGCTTTAAACCTATCTCCTTCAACGTGTAGAGCAACCGCTTGCCCGACGCGACCGGAAGTATTAATAATGGTTAAATTTTCTAGAGTTATATCATCTGCATCAACCAAAACAGTATAAGAATTGTAGGTTGTAAATTTAGATGTTCCAAATTCTTCTTTTCCTAACGGATATGCTTTTCCTGAATAATCATCAAAAGAAATTATTGTATGTTCTTTGCTTTCTCCAATAAGCGACATTTTAGTTTTCCAGGATGGGATGATTAGCTTTTCCTTATAAGTTCCATTTTTAATATGGATTTTAACTTCCTTTTCGCCCAAATCTCTAATAGCATTTACCGCTTCCTGAATGGTTTCATAATTACCTGTTCCATCTTGCGCAACTTCAATTTTAGAGGGATAAATTTTATTCTGTCCGCTTGTTTCCAAGCAAATAACTGTAGAAGCTAAAAAAGTTAAAAAGATTAAAAAGGCTGATTTATTCATTTTATAAATGCATAATTTATTTTCAATAAAAAGAGCCATATCATAATTCGGATTATCCAAAAAACTTGTCACGTTGAGCCTGTCGAAATGCCTTAATTTAAATTAAAAGGTTCTTCGACTATGCTCAAATGACAAGTTTATAATTGTGATACAGCTTAATTAATAAAAGCTAATTTAACCAGCGTGGGTCGCCAACACCATTTGCTCTTAAATCAGACTGATTGACTTTAAAATTCCCGGCATTAATATCGGTAAATCCAGGATTTAAAGCTGTAAAAGTTCCTGTATCATATTTAGCACCCGCCGTAACACTACCTGCTGTATAAGTAGGAGCATTATAGTAGTTATTCGCCGTAAAATTAGCAGGTACTATAATTGTAGATGCTTGATTAGTTAAAATACCACCAGAATTAGCAACAATATTTTTTGAAAAATAAATTTCATGTTTCGCTAAACGCACATATAAAAGCCTATTTGCAGCACCGTTGCAAATACCATTAAAAGTATTTGTCGCAATTGTTATTACCGAGGTAAATGCAGGGAAATTTGTAGAGCCCGCAGGATCCATTCTAAATAAGTCTCTTGCCGCTGCCGATGCATAAACTGTATTGTTCGTAAAGTTTATTGTTTTAGCCAAACCTGCTCTAAAGTCGATAAAGTCGCCTCCATTACATTCTATATTGCTAATTAAATTACCTTTAAATACAACCGATTCTATTAATGTTTTAACATTAACATAAACCAATCCTTTCACATAATTTCTAATACTACAATTTTCTACGTTCAAACTGCCATATGCTGCATCAGAAGCCTCATCATAAATAATGGTCTGATTACCATTTAATGCTCCAGTACCATCAATATCCAAATCTTTTAATGATAATGCGGCATTTCCCTTAACTCTAAGTACTAAACCTTTAATAAGTGGTTTATCAGTTGATTTAGCCCCTTTAATAGAGATAGATTTTGATATGGTAACATCCGCATTGATATTATATGTACCAGGAAATAAAGCAAAAACATCGCCTGCATTTGCATTTGCAAGTAGGGTCGATAGATTATCTGCTGGTGTTACCGGTATAGCACCGCCCAAATCTAACAAAGTTGTAAAAGTAATCGTACCTCGGGTTTTCGTACCGTTAATTAACTTAGCAGTATACAAGGTTTCACTCGTTAAACCAGTAATTACTGCCTCTCCTGCTGCAATCTCGGCCGCTGAAATAACGCGGGTAATATTGCCTGGAGTTAATGTAATAGCAGTAGCGGTCTGCCCTGCAGGCCAGTTTAAAGCAACAGAATTTGAAGTAAGCTTAGCTGCATTAACAGCTTGAAAAATTTGTTCTGCATCTGTTTTAACAGTAGCAGTAACATATTTAGAATCTGTAACACCATCACCTAACGCCTTAACCCTTATCGAATATTGAGTATCGCCTGATAAACCTGTAACGGTGTAAGGAACCTGTAAAAAAGTAATATTATCTACTGTTTTTACTGGAGTACCAGAAAAATCTGGCGTTTCAAATATTTCTACGGTATAAGTTTTGGCATTATTTACAGCTTTCCAAACCAATTTAATACTTGTCTTGTCTACAATAGTTGCGGTTAAACCGGTTGGTGAAAATGCTCTATCAACCTCTAGTTTAGTTATTTCTTCAGTAATACCGTCCTTACAGCCCGAAAAACAAAGCAAGACAAATAGGGAGAGAAAAGTTACTTGTATATTAATTTTATTCATGGCGATATTTGTTATAAGTTCAGGTTTTTATTATTTAACAACCCATTAGATGAATCGAGGAATACTTGCCAAATTGGCCAAACTTGTTGTGCATTTGGATCTTTAACAGCTAAAGCATCCCAATAAGTAGTAGCATCTCCTGTTGCTGATAGTGTCCATGCTTTATTTGAAGTATACCCTAAAGCAGCACCTTGAGCATCGGTATCACCGAAATTTAGACCATAAATCTGAACTGTTTCGCCATTTGCTGCAGTTTTATAATAAATTTTTGAAGGAAGAGCCGCATACTTACCTTGTCTGGCCTCCAACTGCTGTAACTTAGTTTTGGCTTCAGCAATTTTAGCGTTTAATAAATTCCAACGAATTAAATCACCCTTCCTAAGCATTTCTCCGGTAAATTCTAGCGCTCTTTCATTTACAATAGCATTAAAAAAACTTTGTTTTGAAGCGGTTACAGTTGCCATATAGGTAACAACTTTTGCTGCATCATTTGGAAAAGCTCTATCACGTATCATTTTCAAATAAGGAGCTGCAGCAGCTGGGCCATCTAAATCATTAACTGCTTCTGCAGCCATTAATACAACATCTGCATATCGCATATACATCCAGTTTAAGCCATCATCATTTGTAGATGTAACTCTTCTCTTCATCCACTCGTAACGATATTTTCCGAAATATAATCTTCCTAAACTAGATGGAACCTGGTAACCACCAGTATCACCAGTACCACCATCCCACTCGTATGGTACTACGCTTACATCTCGTCGCACATCGCCTGCTTCATACTCATACAGCATGATTGGGTTAGGGCCGTTTGTACCGCCTTTATTTTGACCAGTATATTTATCCGTTTTAAGGTGTTTAACTCCTAAATCAAAAATAACTCTGCCTCTACCTTCGCTAAAAGGAATTTCCCACATCGACTCCAAACCAGCTGCACCACCTTCTTCGTTTAATTTTCTAAATACCTCTTCAAAACCTAGAAGACGTAATTTATTGCTATTAATAATATCCAAACATTCCTTTTTTGCAATAGCATAGGTTTTATCATGCGATAATTCTAGATCATTACTTAAACGAACCGTTCCGTCCAAGCGCTGTGCATATCCTCCGGCAGCTAAAGCTAAACGAGCTCTTAAACCTTTGGCAAAGGCTTTGCTTACACGTTCTACTTTACTAGTTGTAGCGTTGTCATTTGGCCAAGGCAAGTAACCGGCTGCCTCATCTAAATCTGCTAATAACTGCTTGTAAATAACATCTCTATCACTTCTGGCTAAATATGTTGTAGCCGTTGTAATGGGTTCGAAACGAGCCGGCACATCACCCCAGCCTTTAATTAAATCATTATACAGCACCGCTCTTAGTGTTAACACCTCACCTAGTATTTGTGCCATTTGCGGATTACTTTCAATTTTACCATAAGTTCTGATTCCGCGAATAGCGAGATTAGCTCGCTCTATACCTTCGTAAAATTTAGCCCAGGCATTATTATCCGTGTTCATCTGGCCATTATTCACATTAGCATTGTAATTAGATAGCCTTGATTTATCATCAGTAGTTGCCTTTAAAGCATTGTTCACTTCTGTATCATTATTAATCCCATAAAACACAAGGAAACGACCACGGTAAGAATTGGTTTCGCCAAATGACTGAATAATTCCGGCAATAGCACCCTCTGCTAAACCTGGAGTAGAAAAAATAACAGATTCGTCTAATGATGATTTAGTTGGCGCATCCAATACTTTTTTACAGCCACTTACAATGGTGATTGCTGTTATGATATAAAGTGTATATATAATCTTTTTCATGTTCTTTAAATAAATTGTTAGACTAGAAATTAACATTTAAACCAAAAACAAACGATTTGCTTTTTGGATAAGCAGAGTAATCAACACCAGGAGTAAGGTTGGTTTGACGTCTTGTAGAAACCTCTGGATCAAAACCTGTATAGTTTGTTAATAACCATAAATTATATGCCGAAGCGTATACTCTTAACTTCTTCATTTTTAATTTACTAGAAATTTTATCTGGTAAGGTGTAGCCTAATGTTAAAGTAGATAGTCGTAAAAATGAACCATCTTCAACAGCCCAATCGCTTAATACAAATGTTTTCATATATGGCGACCATAAAGTTGTATTTTGATTCATGGCTGCAAGTTCTGCTGGGTCGTTACTAATTGTTCCATCCGCCCGAAGGTTTGTCCAGCGGTTACCACTTGCCATCGTAGAAATCATGTTTCTAGAACTATATTTACTGGTTGAGGTATACTCAATTTTATTTGCATTATAAATATCATTTCCATAGCTCCAGTTAAAGTAAGCGCCAATATCGAAACTATATACCCTGGAGTTAATAGAGAAACCACCAGTATTTAATGGATTGGCATTGCCGATAACCGTTCTATCAGACAAATCAATTTTCCCATCGCCAGAAATATCTGTTATCTTCATAGAACCCGGACGAATTGTACCAATAAATGAAGTTGCATCTACTACCCCTGGTTTTAAAGTCCAGGTATCTGATGCGGCATTATAACCAGAAAAATCAGATACCTCGTAACGGCCAGCATTACGATAACCATAGATACGGCCAACAGAAGCACCCTCTTCTACTAAATAATCTACCCCAATTTCTGTTGAAGCCCAGCCTGATGAGCCGTTAATATTTTTAATAGAACCTAATGATAGTACTTTGTTTCTGTTAAAGTTTATATTCGCACTAAAACTTAAATCGAAATTTGTTTTTCTAACTGCATTCCAATTTAATGAAAATTCAAGTCCCTTATTTTGAGTTGAGCCTATGTTGCGATATTGGAAATCGTAACCAGTACCTGCAACCGGAAACTGTAATAGTAAATCTTTTGTTTTATTTAAATAAGCATCAATAGTACCAGTAAGTTTGTAGTTAAACAAGGAGAAATCTAATCCCAGGTTTTTAGTTATTGTTGTTTCCCATTTCAAATCAGGATTAGCCATTGTTTTAGATGCAGCCCAATAATTGTTGAAACCATTAACCCAAGTTGTAACCGAGTTTTGAAAAGTTTGATTCATTTGGCCCGAAGGAATGTTGTTGTTCCCTGCAGTACCATAACTTGCTCTAAACTTTAAATCAGTTAACCAAGATTTTGTACCCTTCATAAAATCTTCCTGAGAAATTCGCCACGCACCAGACACTGATGGAAAATACCCCCATTGATTTTCTGAAGAAAATTTAGATGAACCATCTGCCCTAAATGTAGCACTCAATAAGTATTTACCTAAGTAATCGTAATTTGCTCTTCCAAAGAAAGATAACAGCTTATCATCTGGAGAGAAGTTATTATCAATTGAATTTGCTTTACCTTGAGTAGACAAAACCCTTGCCTCTTGAAAAGAAAACGATTTTGGAAAACCATGAACAACATTCGTTAATACACCTTGTTCTGTTTTAATAAACTCCTGTCCTAATAAAACATTAAGGTTGTGGTCTTTATTTAAAATTTTACTAAAATTATAATTTAAGGTATTTGTATTTCTTAAACTGTTTCTGTTAGAATTGGTTAAGATTAGTGCAGGAAGGTTTTGGTTTTCGGCTGCAGGAACATTTCTAACGTAATAAGTTGTAGTACCATAAAAACGATCTTGATCATTTCTATAACCATCATAACCTACTTCAGATCGAATTCTTAAATCCTGAAGGATATCATAACTTATTGCTGCATTAATATTATATGTTTTACGATGAATGTATTGATCGTTATCAGAAATTGAAATTAGTGGATTATACAAATTAAATTCATCATCTGTTTCTGTAGTAGTTGTTAAACCTGGTACAGGAAATGAAGGGTAGAGCATGGCATTTTTCAATCGAGAATCTGCAGATGACACCTCATTTTGTTCATTTGCGCCACCACCTTTCGTTTTTGTATCAGCATATCTTAATCCGAAATCGAGTGTTAACCCTTTATATAATTTGTGATTTAATTTAAAATTAATATTTTGTCGTTCAAAATCAGACAACTGCATAATTGCCTTGTCTTTAACATAACTATGGCTTAAACTATACTTAGTTTTCTCTCCACCTCCACTAATATTTAAATTTTGATTGAAGGTTGTACCTTGTCTGCCAAAAACAATTTCTTGCCAATCGTTTGCTGGTACATTTCCATATAAATCGATATCCTGATAATTCCCAAAATACTGTGTGTAATCATTTGGAGATTTATCTAATAGCGACCGTTCATATTGCCAGTTTACATAATCTAAAGGAGTTAAAACATCTAATTTTTTGGCTAATTGTTTTATCCCTGTAAATACATTATAGCTTACCGAAGTTTTACCATCCTTGCTATTCTTTGTTGTTACCAGAATAACACCATTAGCTCCCCTGGAACCATAAATAGCAGTAGAAGACGCATCTTTTAACACATCAATGGTTTCGATATCTTGCGGAGCAATATCTGCAATAGATGCTACAGGAAACCCATCTACAATATAAAGCGGCGAATTATCGCCGGTAATCGAACCTCCACCCCTAACCCTAACTACTAAATCAGCATTGGGCGAACCTTCTGTAGTGGCGATACTTATCCCTGCAACTCTGCCCTGAATAGCCTCTAATGCCGATGAAACTGGCGCAGCCGCGATAACTTCTGCACTAACTGATGATACTGCACCTGTTAAGTCCTTCTTACGTATGGTGCCATAACCAATGTTAACGGTAACCTCCTGTAGGTTATTTACATCTTCTTCTAATGTAACTTCTAGCTTGGTTTGATCGCCCAAGGTAATGGTTCGGGTTTTATAACCTACATAAGTAAAAGTTAAAATTGCCCCCTTTTGCGGAACTGTTAACTGGAAAACACCTTTTGCATCGGTACTTGCACCATTTTTAGAATCCTTTACACTAACACTTACGCCAACTAATGGTTGTCCGTCTGCCTTATCTTTTACCGTTCCAGTAAACTGCTTTGTTTGCGCCTGAGTTAAAGAAATTGTAAAAAAGCCCAGAAATGATAAAACGAGTAAAATTCTGCTCATAACTACTATTTATTTGAATATTTGGTTTTTCTAGAAACGCTCGCAAATGCTTGATTTTAGAATAAAATTCTTAGTTATAGAAATATTCTTCGTTAATATTTGGTTACGTTGGTATAACAATTTTACAAACTTAAAACCGTTTGAAATCAGTTTTAACCAAAAAACTGTGCAAACGTTCCCAAAAACGTACTTTAGACGTTTATTTAAAATCAGGTTTAAGGGGCTCAGGACATATATTTTTTGTAACTTGGGGGCAAGTACATAAAATGAGATTCGAAACTTCAACTATAAAAGATATTGCAAAAGCTTTAGGACTTTCCACTTCTACAGTTTCCAGAGCTTTACGAGATCGTTATGAAATTAGCGAAGAAACCAAAAAGATAGTTCTGGCTTATGCAGAAAAAGTAAATTACAGAGCCAATCCTATTGCCCGTAGTTTAAAAGAAAGAAGGAGTTATTCTATCGGAATTATTGTAAGTGAAATTGCAAATAATTTTTTTTCTCAGGTTATAAATGGTATTGAATCCATTGCCTATGCAAAAGATTATCATGTAATTATTTCTCAAAGTCACGAATCTTATAAGCAAGAGAAATTAAATGTGGAGCATTTAGCATCTCGTTCTATTGATGGTTTATTGATTGCGCTTTCATCAGAAACTCAAGATATTGATTACCTCCGGGATTTATATTCGAAAGGTTTGCCAATTGTATTTTTTGATCGGGTACCCGATGATTTTGAAACGCATAAAGTAATTGCAAATAACTTTAAAGGTTCTTTTGATGCCACTGAACACTTAATTCTATCAGGTAAGAGAGTAATTGCTCATCTTACAAATTCAGAAACACTTTCGAACACTAAAGAAAGATTAGAAGGTTACAAAGCTGCGTTGGCAAAATACCACATCGAATTCAAGCCCGAGTTAGTTAAATATTGTCAACATGGCGGAATGCATAGTGTGGAACTTGAACAGGCTGTTAAAGAACTTTTGCCCTTGCAACCCGACGGCATTTTTATATCAAGTGATCGCCTTACAACTGGTTGCATCATGGCTTTGAGAAAAACAAATCCAGAAGTTGCCCATAAAATTGCAATAGCTGGTTTTACAAACTCTAATCTGGTTGAATTATTTAGTCCTTCTTTAACTTCAGTAAAACAACCAGCATTCGAAATTGGGCAGGTTGCAACCGAATTACTTATTTCAATGATTGAGGCTAAAAGACCTGTAACCGAGTTCGAAACAAAAGTATTGGACACTGAACTGATTAGAATGCAAAAGCAATTTGGAAATAGGTTTTTGTAAAAGAATTAGTATGCATTCATGACGCTGTTTAGCCTGAGCCTGCTTAAGACTTGCAAGAAATAAATTATTACCTTTGCGCCATGGTAGAAATCGTATTAAAAAAGGGCAAAGAGAAGGCAGCATTACAAAGACATCCATGGGTATTTTCTGGTGCTTTAGATAAAGTTAAAGGAAAACCAGAGGATGGCGATGTTGTAAAAGTATTTGCATTTGATAATGAATTTCTTGCCTACGGCTATTTTAATGGCAACTCGCGTGTTGCAGTTCGACTGTTAGAATGGGATGAAAACCAAATTATAAATAAAGAATGGTACCAAAATCGTTTGCAACAGGCTATTGCTTCACGCCAGTTTATTTTATCAGATAAAACAGATACATGCAGATTAGTTTTCAGCGAAGCCGATTTTCTGCCAGGTTTAATCGT
The DNA here is from genome assembly GCF_042650905.1 of Pedobacter jamesrossensis. Classification (NCBI taxonomy): domain Bacteria; kingdom Pseudomonadati; phylum Bacteroidota; class Sphingobacteriia; order Sphingobacteriales; family Sphingobacteriaceae; genus Pedobacter; species Pedobacter jamesrossensis. Next base: position 190,142 of record NZ_JBHSBY010000146.1, read on the forward strand.
TGATAAATATGCAAATTTCCTTTCACTACAGATTTTAAGCTCTGGTATTGAGCAGGTCAAAAATGATATTGTTGAGATTTTAAAGGCAGAATTAAATCCAAAAGGCATTTTTGATAAAAGTGACGCAACCGCTCGCGGACATGAGGGTTTACCAATTGAAAACGGATTGCTATGGGGCGAAAATCCTCCAGAATTTTTAGAGGTTAAAGAAAATGGCATTGCCTATAATATTAATATTGCCGAAGGTCAAAAATCTGGTTTTTATTGCGACCAGCGAGATAACAGAAAAATTTTAGCCAGCTATACAAAAGGTAAAAAAGTTTTAGATTGCTTTAGTTACAGCGGCGGTTTTAGTTTAAATAGTTTAGCAAACAATGCAAGTAGCATTACAAGTGTAGACAGTTCGGGTTTAGCACTTGAAACATTAAAACAAAATGTAGAATTAAATAAATTCGATTCAACCAAAATTACATCGATACAATCTGATGTAAATAAGCAATTAAGAACTTTCAAAGAATCGGGTGAATTATTCGATGTTATTATATTAGATCCACCAAAATATGCGCCGTCTCGCTCAGCATTAGATAGAGCAGCAAGAGCTTATAAAGACTTAAATCGTTTAGGAATGCTGCTTTTAGAAAAAGGTGGATTACTGGCTACTTTCTCTTGTTCTGGCGCAGTAGATATCGATACTTTTAAACAAATTATCGCCTGGGCAGCTTTAGATGCAGGCAAAGAAGTTCAAATTATTAAACAATTTTGCCAGCCAGAAGACCATCCAGTTCGAATTTCCTTTCCCGAAGGAGAATATTTAAAAGGTTTATTATTAAGAGTTTTGTAAAGCCAAGTAATACCAGTTTGTCAGTCTGAGGGGGTAATTTATTTCATAAAAATCAATATAAGTGACATTAACTCTAAGTAAACTAAGGGAATGAATGATTATGTTCCCTGAAGACACAGACCGTGAAGCAGCTTAGATTTTCTTAGATGCCTTACATGGTTTAAAACATCAGTTTATATAACGTCAATGTTAGTTTATCGAAGATGTTATTTAAGTTTTATATTAATTTCTAACAGGCTAAGTGTTGCATTAAAGAATCAACTAATCTCCTCCAAACTTTCAGGCAATTTTTCGTACTCGCCTTTCCATGCATAAAAACCAAAAATCATTAAACCCAAGCTTATTGGAAAGAAAATAAAGAGAATAATGCCCCATTGCAAAATGGTATTTGTTCTTTCTATACTTGTATGGGTTAAGCCTACTTTATCAATTGCCTGAATAAATAAAAAAGTCATTGCCAAAGGTCCTAAAACCATCCAACCCAATCCTAAAAATTTCTTTATCGCGTTCATAATGCTAATCGTTAATATTTTCGTCTCTTTTGTTTGATAAATAAATTGTTCCGATAATTAAACTAAGGGTTGCAATTCCTATTGGATACCATAAGCCAGATAATGGTGTAGAACCGTTAAAACTTGCAATTAAGGTTGCAATAAAAGGAACTAACCCACCAAAAACACCATTGCCAATATGGTAAGGTAACGACATAGAAGTATATCTGATTTTAGTAGGAAAAAGCTCTACTAAAAATGCTGCAATCGGTCCGTAAACCATGGTAACCAGCAAAATTTGAAAGAAAATCAAACCAACAAATTTCCAGAAAATAGGCGTTGGTAAAACTTTATCTTTTAAAATCCTTTCGCCTCCAATAACTCCTTTTTTAAATGATATCGTATCTGCTTTAATCTCGGTATAACCAGAACCATTTTCAAAAGAAACCTTTGTTTCTACCGTTATCAAACTATCCTCTGTACCGGTTATTGGTGTAAATTTAGCACTGCCTTGATTAGCAGAAACAAGTTTCGATTTATTTAAATTTTCAATACTTGTATCATTTAAAAAAGTTTGGTAAATCGGCCGGTAAAAAATTATCCCAAGTAGCATTCCGGTTAGCATTATCCATTTACGGCCAACTTTATCGCTCCAGGCCCCAAAAATCACAAAAAATGGGGTTGCAAAAGCAATTCCCCAAAGCAAAATATATCTGGAGTCATTAAAATCAAGCTTACAGGTATTTTCTAAAAAAGATTGTGCGTAAAACTGACCAGTATACCAAATCACACCCTGCCCCATTGTTGCGCCAAACAAAGCCAATAAAACCATTTTAAAATTTGCCTTATTGTTAAAACTTTCCTTGAGTGGGTTTTTAGATACTTTTCCTTCAGATTTCAATTTAGAAAACATGGGTGACTCATGCATTTTCATTCTGATGTAAATCGAAACTCCAACCAAAACAATTGATAACAAAAACGGAATTCGCCAACCCCAATCGCCGAAGGTTTCGGCACCCAAAATATTTTTTGTAATTACAATTATGCCTAATGATAAAAATAACCCCAAAGTTGCTGTGGTTTGAATCCAGCTCGTAAAAAAGCCTCTTCTATTTTTTGGAGCATGCTCGGCAACATAAGTTGCAGCACCTCCATATTCGCCCCCCAAAGCCAGGCCCTGCACCAACCTTAAAATCAAAACCAGTATAGGTGCGGCATAGCCGATTGTTTTATAGGATGGAATTAGCCCAATTAAAAATGTTGAGCCTCCCATTAAAACTAGGGTCAATAAAAAGGTATATTTCCGACCTATTAAATCGCCTAATCTTCCAAAAACCAAAGCACCAAAAGGCCTTACAATAAAACCAGCTGCAAAAATTGCCAAAGTATTAATAAGCGCTGATGCCCCTGCATCTTCTGGAAATAACTGATGCCCGATAATAACAGCAAGACTGCCAAAAATATAGAAATCGTACCATTCTATCAGCGTACCTAAAGACGATGCACCAATAACTTTAAAAATATTATTCTTTGGAAGAGCTTCATTCATAATTAGTGGGAATATTTGGTTTCCGAAGATAAACATTTGTAGTACAAAACAATAACATCAGCTTTGCAGATTTAAATTGTTACAATAAAACATTTTGCCTTTAGTTTTGTATTTTCATGCAGAAAACCAAACTTATGCTTTTAGTACAAAACATTAGATTAAGCAGAATCTTAAGAAATACCTGGCAAGTCGATTTAATTATGATCGCATCTTGTACTGCAGCTTATTTTGTTCGCGAATATTTAATTGCACATCATTTTGAAATCCCATCTATAATTCCGACAGTTTTAGGTACAGCGATTGCCTTTTTTATCGGTTTTAATAATAACCAGGCTTACGATAGATGGTGGGAAGCGCGGAAAGTGTGGGGTTCGTTGGTTAACGATTCCAGATCTTTTACTAGAGCTTTAATTAACTATGTTGATAAAGATGATGAAATTGTAAAAAGAATGGTTTGCAGACACATTGCTTTCCTGTATGCATTAAAGGCAAGTTTACGTGGCGCTGTTGATGAAATTTACACCAAATACCTAACTACAGAAGATTTAGCCGAAATTGAAAAGCATAACAACGTTCATAATGCACTTTTAAACATTCAATCCAGAGATTTACAAAAACTATCTAAAGCAAATTCTATCGATGGTTTCAGGTTTATCGAAATTAATGAAATGCTTACGCGATTTTCTGATTCGATGGGCATGAGTGAACGCATTAAAAACACAATATTCCCAACAACATATACCTATTTAACAAAGGTATTTATCTGGTTATTCGTAGTTAGCTTTACTTTGGTTATCAGCAAGGAAGCGGGCATAGCTTCTATCTTTTTAGGCTGGATGATTGGTTTCGTTTTTGTATCTACACAGATTAACGGAATGAGCTTGGTTAATCCTTTCGAAAACAACTCTGCAGGTGTACCGTTAAATCAGATTACCAGAACAATAGAAATTAATCTGCTACAAATGCTTGAGGAAAATGACATCCCAGAGCCCATAAAACCAATTAATGACGAATATGTTCTTTAAATTTTAAAGAATTTCTTCCAAAAAAATGAAGAAAATGGAGGCAAGCAAAAAAACAATCAGAATAACCGTATAGAATACTTCTGAAAACCAAGACTAGCATAGTTTAACCATTATTTTTCTTTTGGAGTATTTCTAAGCTTAATTGGTTTCTTGCTATTTTTTTTCATTTTAAGGTTTAGCATTTCTACTAAAACGGAGAATGCCATTGCAAAATAAACATACCCTTTAGGAATATGCTGGTCTAATCCTTCGGCTAAAAGCGAAACACCAATAAGCAACAAGAATGATAATGCAAGCATTTTAACAGTTGGGTGGTTATTGACAAATTCGCTTATTGCACCAGCAGAAAACATCATTATAATAACAGCTATCACAACCGCAGCAATCATAATTTCGATATGATCTGCCATACCAACAGCCGTAATAACGGAATCTAAAGAGAATACAACATCCAGAATAAGGATTTGAACAATTGTAGGCCAGAAAGAATGTCCTTTTGCATTTCCTTCTCCATCCTCTTCACCTTCCAGCTTATTGTGAATTTCGTGTGTACTTTTGTAAATCAAAAATAAGCCACCCGTAATCAAAATTAAATCACGACCAGAAATAGCAAGTTTTTCAAACCAATCGCCGTTTGTAATGCCTATCCAGCTACCCATATTAAATAAAGGAGAAGTTAGCGTCATTATCCAACTTAGTGAGAGCAGCAAAAGAACTCTGGTTATCATCGCTAAGCCCAGGCCCAATTGCCTTGCTTTCTTTTGCTGATTTGCTGGCAATTTCCCAGATAGTATGGAAATAAAAACAATGTTATCTATGCCCAAAACTATTTCTAAAACCGTTAACGTTAATAGCGAAATCCAGGCTTCGGGAGTGCTTAAAAAATCCATAATTTAATTTATCTGATTAGGCGAAGATATAAAAAGCCTTTTCAATTATTATACAGATTCTAAGCCTTTTTTAATTCTTCGAGTTATTCTATTCCTAAGCATCCGTTAATAAAAAAAATCTTCGAAGCTTAAGGAGAAAAGTTGTATAAAAAGCCTGTAAACTATTTAAAAGTTTTATTAATTTCAGCTTTAAGCTTCTCTTCAAAAATTAAAGTTTGCCGTTGTACAGAAGGAATTTCATCATCGAAAGAAACAGCACTTATTGCCTTAATTATCCTACCATCTTTACCAACTAAAATATTTGAAGGAAAACCATGATTGATATTTAATTTTCTTATTTGGTCATCAGTTAATGATACTATTTCGTATTTGTAACCACTTTTCTTTTGAAATTTCTTTGCCTGTTCTGGCAAGTCGTAAGTTATAGCTATAAATCGGATGTCGTTTTTGCCATATTTTTTAACCAATTTATTTAATTCGGGTATTTCCTTCACACAAGGAGGGCAAGCCTCGAACCAAAAATTTATTACAACAATTCTGCCTTTTAAAATGCTTGATGAAAAAGGTTTATTATTTGTAGAAATTCCTTTAAAGTCTGGCAATTGTTTTCCTGTTAATTCTTCGAAAAATGTTTCTTGCGAAGCCCATTTAACTGGTGCATTTTGAGCCTTTGAGAAAGATGAGTAGAATAAAATAAACAGAAACAAAAAAACTTTCATAATGGGATAAATATAAAAAAACTCTTGCCATAATTATGGCAAGAGTTTCATTTGTCTGGCTTAATATTTTATTTAAAAGTTATCGATCCATATTCAGATTTGATGTTTATGCTTGCTCCGCTCCCATTCCCAACTTTACCTGAGTATCTTTTAGTTTCATCATCATCGCTGTTTTTAGTTGCCGTAACATTCGAACCATATCTAAAACCTGCATAAGTTGTTGTAATGTTAAAGTTAGCATTATAATTATTTGCGAAACCCATTCCAACGCTTGCATATTCGCCATTAAAAGTAAAGGTTTTACAGGCTGGAGTAAGTTCGGCAACGCTTAAGCGATTATAATCCATATTAATATTTGCATCGCCATTTAATGTACCCAGAGTAACGTTTGTATACTCGGTATTGAGCGATAGTTTACCAACACTTGCAATCGCTAAGGTTCCATAACCTTGTTTAATAACCGTGTTTCCTTTAACACTATTAATATTTACTTTCGCGTACTCGCTATTCAAAAGTAAATTACCTGCTATAGAACCAACCGTTAAACCCGAACCGTATTGAACTTTAATATTTGCTGATTTAGTAATTGTATTCACATTAACCGGAACATATTCAGCATCCAATTGTAAAGTACCAATCGAACCGATACTTACACCGCCACCATATTCGTGTTTTACAACAGCCGTGTTAATACCCTGTATTGTTGCTTTTCCGTATTGTACGTAAATATAATTGTTATTGCTATTCAGGTTCCCGGCAGTTAAGTTTCCATACTGAACTTTTAGCGATGTTGGACCATTAAAATCAGCCAAATCTATATTGCCATACTGCTGTTGAGCAGTTAACGCATTCGCTGCAGGCATATAAACTACGTAATTTACTTTTATCTCTCTTCTCCAGGTTGTTACTCCATTTTTAATATTTCTACCATAGCGTCCATTTCTATCACCCATATTAGTTTTAAATGATACCTGATCGCCAGTTTTATTAGCATCAATCGTAACCTCATCAATTAATTTCTGAGCATCGTTATCCGAATTACTATAGGCTTTAATGTCAACTTCTACCTTAACTTCTTTTCTATCCCATATTTTAATTACCATAGAACCATATTGGTTATTTAAATTAACCTTATCGCTATTATCAACACTAAAGCTTTTAGTAAAAGATTTAGAGCGTTCAGCATCTGCGCCACTCTGATTGCTTACCGTTACAATTACTTCAACATTTTTTAATGAATTAACCGAACTAGTTGTTATTGTATTAACTGCGTAACTTTCTGATGGATTACTAACCACAACAACCTGTTGGGCGTAAGTTTTTACGGCGATTAAAGCCATAAAGGCTAAAAATAATTTTATTGTTTTCATGTTATTAATTGTTAAACATTTAATCGCCTAAATCCTGCCGACCGATTTTAAGCATCATAAATGTGGTGAGCGCATGTTTGTATTTTAAATCTGGTTAACTTTTTTATAATCGTCAACCTGGTTAATAATCATTAATTGTTGTCGTAATAAATTTAACTGAAGCTCTCTATTTTTTACCATCGCCTTAACAACAAAAAGTTGATTTGGTGTACTTGGTAATTCAGATTTTAATCTTTCATAATCTTCATCAAGCTTCTTTAAATCAGCTGTAAACTTTTTGTACAAATCTGGATTTGCAGCAGCAAAAATGGCCAGGCTATCTCTTTTCTCAGTAATTAAATTTGTAAAATGAACCTCTTTCTGCGCTGCTGCAGCATTAACGTCTGCTATTTCGATGTCTTGGTTCTGTGTTCTTCCTGCGTATAGCCAAACTAAACCGAAAATAACTACCAGTGATGCCGCTGCACTCATCCATAAATACAGCTTTATCGACTTTTTTTCTTTTTTGCCATCCAGCTCTTGTTCGATTTTTGCCCAAAGGCCTGCCGATGGTTCGAAAACATCGAAATCTTTCCGATTTTCCTTAACAAAGGTTTCTAATCTATTATTCATCTCTCATCCCTTTCTGTTCTAAAATACTTTTTAACTTCTTTTTCGCCCTCATGTATTGAGTTCGACTTGTATTTTCACTAATTTTTAAAATATGCGATATTTCTTCGTGGTCGTAACCTTCTAATAAATATAAACTTAGCACAACTCGGTATCCATCTGGCAATTCTTTAATCGCTTTTCTAATATCATCAGCCTGTAACTGCACTTCATAATCATCAAAGCTAGCCTCATCAGGCACTTCGCTAATTTCATCTGTACTTACAAATTCCATTTTTCGCCTACGCAAATAATTGATGGATTTGTTAATTACAATTTGTTTTAGCCAAAGCCCGAAAGTTGTTTCCTGCCTAAAATCTATAATTCTTGTAAAAGCGTCTAAAAAAGCTTCCTGTAAAACATCTTCCGCTTCCTCTTCGTAATTTAGAATGCGCAACGCCACATTATACATCGCCTTAGCATACAATTTGTACAATTCAAACTGTGCTGCCCGGCTACCCTGCATGCAAGCTTTTACCAATTCCAGGTTTTTATCTACGTATACCGCTTCCAATTTTTTGATGATTCTGATTATAAGACATAGTAGATTTCAAAACGTTGCATCAAGGTAGAAAAAAAGATTAAAACCCTTAGAAACAGCTTAAGTAATAACTCTAATTAATTTTAGGGAATTTAAGTTGAGACACCTTCCATAGCAGTAGTCAAGGTGTGTGCACGCACCTAAAAAAATCTACAGCTTATTTTTAAACAGTTTCATTCTCATCAGTCTCGATTTCCTTTAAATCTCCAACTTCTGCTTTGCTCCATTGCCGTCGTTGCGGAGAGGAACGACGTGGCAATCTTTTTTAGCAGCGTAACAAAAATTTCCACTGCAGTCGGGTTTAAATCACTTAAGCCATTCGCTATAAACATAAACCTTTCATTAGTCGTTATGTTATTGTGGAAAGTGGTACTCAATTCATCATAAATTTGAAATCCCTAAAACAAACAATTAACTTCATGCCATGGAAACCGATTTGATAATAAAAGAAATTGATGCAATACATAAAAAGGCAGATTTTGCTTTCGAGAATAAAAATATCTCAGATTATATTATTCAATTTGATGACAGCATAACTTACAAAAATGCTGAAGCCTTAACTTTTGATAAAAAAGAATTGATTAACCAAACGGAAAAGTATTTTAGAAAAACAAAAAGTATAAGCACAACTTATTATCGTATAAAATCATCAATTGAAAATGAAGTTTTTACAGAGAAAATCGCCCGAAAATCTATTATATATCTTAAAGGAATTCTGTTTTCTAAAAAACAAACCATCCAAACCGAAGAAGTTTTAAAATGGAAAAACATTAATGGCGAATGGAAAGTAGTAGGTTTTGAAATTACTTTAGAGGAGAAATACTAAATCTTTTCACCTCTAATTCTGTGTATTCAGTGCTTCCTTGGTAAAATAACTAGAGCAAAACGACAAAGAATTTACAGTCGATTATTTAGCCACCATCCATTTCATTGCCATTGACTTCAGTCAACGGATAAAATTAATTAAATTTAGACTCATAAACAACCCCGTACATTTCCTTAAATCTTCTATTCCAAAGTTTAAAACAAAATCGGTATTTTTGCCGCTCAATTTAGATTACAATATATGTTAAGAACAGTAACTTGTGGTGCACTAATCCTTAATAACTTAGGCGAAAGTGTAACCCTATGTGGTTGGGTACAAAAATCAAGAGATTTAGGCGGTATGACTTTCATCGATATTCGCGATCGTTATGGGATTACTCAGTTGGTTTTTAACATGGATGATAATCGCGAACTTTGCGAAGCTGCACGTGCATTAGGCCGCGAATTTGTAATTAAAGCTACCGGTACAGTTGTAGAAAGAAGCAATAAAAACCCTAAAATGTCAACCGGCGATGTAGAAATTAAAATCACTGCATTAGAGATTTTAAACGCTGCAAAACTACCACCATTCATGATTGATGATGAAACCGATGGTGGCGATGAACTGCGAATGAAATACCGCTATTTAGATTTACGTCGTAATCCGGTTCGCAACAACTTGGTGTTGCGTCATAAAATGGCACAATCGGTTCGTCGTTATTTAGATGCTTTAGATTTTATTGAAGTAGAAACGCCTGTTTTAATCAAATCGACGCCAGAAGGTGCCCGAGATTTCGTTGTACCAAGCCGTATGAATGCAGGTGAATTTTATGCATTGCCACAATCACCTCAAACTTTTAAGCAATTGCTTATGGTTTCTGGTTTTGATAGATATTTCCAGATTGTTAAATGCTTTAGGGATGAGGATTTAAGAGCCGATCGTCAGCCAGAGTTTACGCAGATTGACTGCGAAATGTCATTCATCGAACAAGAAGATATTTTAAACACCTTCGAAGGCTTAATTCGTACTTTATTTAAAGAAGTTCGCAACTACGATTTACCAGAAGTACCACGTATGCAATATGCTGATGCAATGCGCTTGTATGGTTCTGACAAACCAGATACTCGTTTTGAGATGCAATTTGTTGAGCTTAACGATTTGGTTAAAGGCAAAGGCTTCCCTGTTTTCGATAACGCAGAATTAGTTGTTGGTATTAATGCTAAAGGTGCAGCAAGCTATACACGTAAACAATTAGATGAGTTAACCGATTTCATCAAACGCCCGCAAATTGGCGCTACTGGTTTAATTTATGCCCGCCATAATGATGATGGAACAATTAAATCATCGGTTGATAAATTCTTTAATGAAGATGATTTAAAACAATGGAGCGAAGCTTTTGAAACTGAAAAAGGAGATTTAGTTTTAATAATGGCAGGTTCAACGGATAAAGTTCGTAAACAATTAAATGAGCTTCGTTTAGAAATGGGTAACCGTTTAGGCTTACGCGATAAAAATAAATTTGCAGCACTTTGGGTATTGGACTTCCCGCTTTTGGAGTGGGATGAAGAAACTGAACGTTACCATGCTATGCACCATCCGTTCACTTCTCCAAAACCAGAAGATATTGCTTTATTAGATACCGACCCTAAAAACGTTCGTGCTAATGCTTATGACATGGTGGTTAACGGAACAGAAATTGGCGGTGGTTCTATTCGTATTCACGATAGAGCATTACAAGCTTTAATGTTTAAGCATTTAGGCTTCAGTGCAGAAGAAGCTCAAAAACAATTTGGATTCTTAATGGATGCTTTCGAATTTGGCGCTCCGCCGCATGGTGGTATTGCTTTTGGTTTCGACCGTCTAACTTCAATTTTTGCAGGCTTAGATTCTATCCGTGATGTTATTGCTTTCCCTAAAAATAATTCGGGAAGAGATGTAATGATTGATAGCCCAAGTACAATTGATGATAAACAATTGAAAGAGTTAAAGATTAAAACAGACTTATAGTTGCTTATTATATAAATCAACAATCGCATAAAAAATGTCCCTAAATAAAAAATTTAGGGACATTTTTACATTTATGCAAAGTAATGGAAAACTTTTCTAGTTGCTAGTAAGTTCAAATTGCATACAATAATTTGCAATGAATATCTTCAAAAACCAAATACCTAAACAGCAAAAGCGAATCGACCGATACGAACTAATAGGTTTCACTATCAGGCGGTATGCCGTAATCTATAAACTTCTTATCCTTCTTCTCTTTTTTTTTGCCAAAAAATCCTTTCACTGAGTTGAATATGGCAGATATATGTTCAGCATCTAAAGATTTTCCAACTTTACCAGAAACTAATCCTACCGCGGCCTTGGTTAAAAAACCAGCACCTCTAAATATAGTTTTATTCATAAACATTGGTAAAAGCAACGACATTGCTGTCCCGCTTAAATTTAGTTTATCATCAACCTTAAAAAGGTTACTTGGTGTTGCGTATCTTTTTATAAGTGCACCCAAAGTAAACTGACGAAAATATATTTTAGAATCAGCTTTTAGCATATTTTGCTTTAATGTATATTCTACTTTAAGCTCTAACTTTTTAGCCTGCAAATCTTCAAGATTTCTGATGGTTTTATAACTTCTCATCTTCTTCCTCCTTATCTGCAAGTTTATCAAAATACTTTCTTATCGCCACGTTAATTATAGCTTTTTCAATGTATTTATCTTTAGTTAAATAAACAATTACAGCTAATAATATATACACTAATGAAACACAACCGAAACCGCCAGCATTACTTCCTAAAACATCAGAAAGGTACAATGCAAGCGTTACCGAGCCAAACAAAAATGCCAGTATAAAACAAACAATAACAGCTGTACTGGTTACTAAATCGGCAAAAATTTTAGATACTTTTTCAAGAAGATGAAGTCTGGTATATTCAACCCGGGCTTCTAAAAAACCCTTGGCATCATCTACCAAATCTTCGATACTTTTGTCGTTATTTTCCTGCATAATTCAGATGAAGTTTAACCAGACCCAAAATGAGTCTGGTTCTTATTATTTTTTATGCGTGCTCTACGTCGTCGCTATATTCTTCTTCAACACTTCTCAATTTGGTTTTAATTGAGCTTACCACTTTTTCTTTTAAGCTAGATAGGTTGTTGATTTCATCAGCAGCTTTATCTCTTATCGAATCGCCTAAATCTTTTAAAGACTGGCTTAATTTGTCGCGTGTTTCATCACCTTTATCTGGTGCGAATAAAATTCCTAGTGCGGCTCCAGCAGCTAATCCCGCTAAAAGGGCAACTACAACTTTCGAGTTATCATTCATAATAATATATTTTAAGGGTTTAACATTTACAATATAACGATGCCATATTATTTTATTGTTAAGCTATAATTATAACTCATTATGCTCATTATTTGTTTTAATTCTTTCCAATCTTTCTGATGCCAGTGTACTGGTTTCGTAAATTTTAACGAGCAAAATAAAATAAGATAACAACAGCGGACCAAAAACTAAGCCCAGTATTCCAAATAAAGGGATACCAATAATTACGCCAATTACTGTAATTATCGGATGAATGTTGCCAACTTTTTTCGCTATTATAAATCTAAGAACATTATCGATATTAATAATAACAACGAAGCCAAAAATCAACATTGCCCAACCTTCAAAATTATTCCCGTTAGCAATTTGTAAAATAGCCGCAGGCACAAACACAACAGGCGGCCCTAAAACAGGCACAAACGATATAAATGTTGTAATTACACCCCAGAAAACAGGGTCTTTATAACCTAAAACATAGAATGATAAACTTACCAAAGAACCTTGTACCAGGCATATTAATCCTTGCCCCAAAACATTAGCATAGGTTGTATTGCGCATTTCATCGCCAAAACGCAAAGCATTTTGCTCTCTAAACGGCGCATATTTTATTAGTGAATACTCAAAATTTTTCCGTTCTATTAACATAAAGTAGAGTAAAAAGTACATCACTAATAAACTAAGTATAATATTTACAGCACTCGAAATTAAAGAAGGAAAAAGCTGGGTTGCCCAATTTCCAATGCGGTTCATCCCATCTTGAATTAAGCTTTCATTTATTTTTACCGGAATAAGATGTTGCAGTTTTACTAACAGGTTTTTAAATACTATTTCGTTATTTCTAAGCTCTGAAATCTTACTGATAACCATACTACTCAAAGCATAGAATGGCAATACAATTAAAACAATGCTAATTGCAATTAATAATAATGCCGCAACTCTTTTATTCCATCCTTTGTTTTCTGCTAAGTAAATATAACCCGGACGCATAATGGTATACAAAACAAGTGTACTTAAAATAGCGCTGAAAATGCTTTGCAAAGAATAGGCAATTAATAGCCCGAGCGCTATAATAATTACAAGGTTGATGTTATTACGCTGCTTATACGAGAATACCGACATAGTTTTATTGTTTGGTACTGTCTAAAATATCGAAAAACATTATTTTGTTTGTTATTTCAGTATTTTATTGCTGTTGATCCGCTCTGCTTTATAAAAGCCCAATATTTACTTCGTTGTCTGTCTTTAATATTTGCCTTACTTACCTAAAAACACTGCCTTTCTCTTTTCTACAAATGCTGTAACACCTTCTTTAAAATCGCTGGTTTCAAAACATTTACCAAACTCTTTAATTTCAGTATCATAGCCATCGGTTTCATTAATCGAAGCAATCACAGATTTTATTGCCGCTGCAACTGCTAAAGGCGCACGTTGTTTAATTGCATTCAAAATCTCTTCGGCCTTACCAATTAAATCTGTTTGGAGTACAACATAGTTTACTAAACCTATTTTCTCAGCCTCGACGGCAGTTATCATATTTGCTGTTATAATCATTTCTATTGCTTTTCCTTTACCTACTAGTTGAGTCAGGCGCTGCGTTCCGCCATACCCTGGTATCAAGCCTAAAGTTACTTCTGGCAAACCAAGCTTAGCATTTTCAGATGCAATCCTTATGTGGCAGGCCATAGCTAACTCTAAACCTCCACCTAAAGCAAAGCCATTTACTGCAGCAATAAAAGGTTTTTTAGAATTTTCAATCGCGTTGAAAACCAGATCTTGTCCGCTCCTTGCCAATTCCTCACCTTGCTTTCCAGTATAATCAGAAAATTCTTTAATGTCTGCGCCTGCAACAAATGCCTTTTCTCCAGCTCCCGTTATAATAACACCTCTAATTTCTTCTGTTTTGCCTGCAAAAGCAACTACATCCGCAAGTTCGGCAAGCGTATCCTTATTCAGTGCATTTAGTGCCTTCTCTCTATTTATCGTAATGTATAAAATGTTATCTTTTAGTTCTGATATTAAATTTTGATATGCCATAGCTTAAAAATTTCTGTTTTCTGTAACCCAATTCCTGATATATTTTACAATACTTGCCATCGTTGTTCCTGGCGGAAATAATTCTCCGACACCCAATTCCGCAAGTTTAGTTCTGTCTCCATCGGGAATAATTCCACCACCAGTTAATAACACATCATCCATTTGTTTTTCTTTCATAAAATGAATAATTTTTGGAAAAACTGTCATGTGTGCGCCCGAAAGAATAGAAATTCCAATAGCATCAACATCTTCCTGAAGTGCCGTGTTCACCACCATTTCTGGTGTTTGGCGTAAACCTGTGTAAATTACTTCCATGCCCGCATCGCGAAGAGAAGTTGCAATTACTTTAGCGCCTCTATCATGGCCGTCGAGCCCAACTTTAGCCACTAAAACGCGTATCGGCCGGTTTAATTCTTTGCTCATAACGAATATTAAGTTGATGTAAATGTATAGATTTTGATTAGATAAGTAAATAGAAAGAGAGAAAATAGAACGGGTGGAAATGGAAAATTGATAAAGGGATCGGTACAAAAAAAGGTTTCTCTTTATTTATTTTTACTATTATCGGTTTTCTATTTCCTTTTTTTCTTCATTTTGTATTTTATACTCTCTTTTCCCACAATCAAATTACTAATCCTTACCTAAATACGCTCAATCTTTTTAACTTTGCATTCCTAATTTACAGGTTTTTATGAGTGAAGAGAAGTCATTGAACTTTATTGAAGAAATTGTTGAGAACGACTTGAATAGTGGCAAGTATGAAACTTTGGTTACGCGTTTCCCGCCAGAACCTAATGGTTACTTACACATTGGCCATGCAAAAGCAATATGCTTAAACTTCGGACTAACACAAAAATATGGTGGTTATACCAACCTGCGTTTTGACGATACCAATCCGGTTACGGAAAAAACAGAGTATGTAAACAGCCAGCAGGAAGATATTAGATGGTTGGGTTTCAATTGGAAAAACGAATTATATGCATCAGATTATTTTGATGAATTATATTCTTTCGCCGTAAAATTAATCGAAAAAGGTTTGGCTTATGTTGATGAAAGCTCTGCTGAAGAAATTGCTGCCTTAAAAGGCACACCAACAGAACCTGGTCAGGATAGTCCTTATCGTAATCGTAGTGTTGAAGAAAACTTAGAGCTTTTCACTAAAATGAAAAATGGAGCGTTTGCTGATGGCGCTTATATTTTAAGAGCTAAAATAGACATGGCCAGTACAAACATGTTAATGCGAGACCCGATTATTTATCGTATTAAACATGCTGAACATCATCGTACAGGCAACAAGTGGTGCATTTATCCAATGTACGATTTTGCCCACGGACAAAGCGATAGCATCGAAAACATTACCCACTCTATTTGTACTTTAGAATATGTTTCCCACCGCGAATTATACGATTGGTTTATCGAAAAATTAGAAATTTTCCCATCTAAACAATATGAATTTGCACGTTTAAACCTTACTTCAACAGTAATGAGTAAACGTAAATTATTACAATTGGTTAACGAGAACTTGGTTAGTGGATGGGATGACCCACGCATGCCTACAATTTCTGGTTTGCGTAGAAGAGGTTTCACACCAAAAAGTGTTCGCGAGTTTTGCGAACGTATTGGCATTGCAAAACGCGAAAACCTAATCGAATTAAGTTTATTAGAATTCTGTATTCGTGAAGATTTAAATAAAACGGCTAATCGAGTAATGGCAGTTTTAGACCCTATTAAATTAATCATTACTAACTACGAAAAAGGTACAGAGAATTTAATTGGAGAAAACAATCCAGAAGCAGAAGATGGGGGCGGTACACGCGTTATTCCTTTTAGCAAAGAACTTTGGATTGAGCGTGAAGATTTCATGGAAGTTCCGGCGAAGAAATGGTTCCGATTGGCACCTGGCGCAATGGTTCGCTTAAAATTTGCTTACATAGTTAAATGCGAAGATTTTGTAAAGGATGAAAACGGAAACGTTACGGAAATTCATTGCACTTACATTCCAGAATCGAAAAGTGGAAACGATACCAGCGGAATTAATGTAAAAGGAACCATTCATTGGGTTAGCGCACAACATGCAAAAACTGCAGAAATTCGCTTATACGATCGCTTATTTACTTCAGAAACACCAGATGCAGAAGAAGGTGATTTTAAGGATTATCTAAATCCACAAAGCTTAACAGTATTACCCAACGCTTATATTGAGCCAGCTTTGGCTGATGCAGACTTAGAAAGCCGTTATCAGTTTATCAGAAAGGGATATTATTGTTTAGACAGAGATTCTACGGCCGATAAATTGGTTTTTAATAGAACCGTAACTTTAAAGGATACATTTAAGAAACCGAAATAAAGTTCAGGGTTTTTAACAATCGAGTAGGAAGATAGGGATTAGTTCCCTATCTGTCCTCTCACACCACTGTACGTACCGTTCGGTATACAGCGGTTTGTTGAAATAGTATCTCTTGACAACCG